>JAGRHM010000112.1 GCA_020445005.1 Candidatus Competibacteraceae bacterium
GTCGGGTCCAGGGCAGATCGTCAAACCCCGCCAGTCCGGTCTGCTCCGGAAACTGAAGTTGCGCTTCCCGTAGAGCTTCGACCAGTCCCAGCAGGATCAGGCCACTACTTCCCACCAGGGCATCAGGCAATGACGGCCCTTGCACCAGTTCAGCTGCAGCCTTGCGTGCGGCATCGGCTGTTGCGGGCACGGCCTGCGCCAGCGTTTCCAATCCGTGCGTCGCCATCGCCATCACGTAACCCTCCTGTCGTTGCCGACCGGTCGCGCTGGTGGCTCCATAAATGAAGGCAATACGTCGATAGCCCTGTTCAATGAGATGCACGGTCAACCGGTAGGCGGAATCGGCGTTATCGAGCACGACGGCATCCGCCGTCGTCTCGCGGTCACAACGGTCGACCAGCACTACGGGAAAAGGATAATCCCGTATCCGGAAATTTGCTAAGGTCGGCAACGACGGCGACAGAATGACCCCGCTAACATTTTCATCTCGCATCAGATCGAGATAGAGCGCCTCTTTTTCCGGATCTTCATCAGCGTTGCAGAGAATCACCCGCATCCGGTTCTGGTAAGCCACGTCCTCGACGGCACGGCTGATCTCGGTGAAAAAGGGATTACGGATATCCGAGACAATCAGCCCGATGGTGTCAGTCCGGCGCGAGCGCAACCGCCGCGCCGCCAGATCAGGCCGGTAGTCCAAGGCTTGAACCGCTTCCAGCACCCGTTGACGGGTCGCGTCAGTGACCCCGCTATGTCCTGCCAACACCCGTGACACCGAGGCGACCGATACGCCCGCGCGCTTGGCAACATCCTTGATTTGAGCCATCCAGTTTCTCCTCTTGAAGAATAAAGTAAACGATTACAATCATTATCTCACGATTACCCGGCTTTTGAGTAGCCGTTAATTAATTTTTCAAAAAATAGTTGACAAGAAAAATGTAATCGTTTACAAATAATACTCATAGAGAGATCGCAACCATTAATAAATATATGAAAACGATTTCATCACTACCCCCTACCCCAAGGATTCAATCATGAAAACAACCGCACTTTCCCTAGCCGTCGCCGCTGCTCTAACCACGCCATGGGTTGCCCACGCCGACACTGTTCTCTACGGCGAAGCCAAGGTTTCAGTGGATTACATCGACAACAACCGTGACGACAACTCCTACTGGGATGTCGTCAATAACGGCTCCAAACTGGGTATCCGCGGCAGCGAGGACTTGGGAGGCAGCTTGAGCGCCTTCTATCAGTACGACTTCAGCGTGGATATGACCGAAGGCGGCAATTTCGCTGGCCTCAATCAGAAGTTTGTCGGTCTCAAGGGTGGTTTTGGAGCGGTGACCCTGGGCACCCAGGACACCCCGTACTGGAAAGTGCTTAACGTGGTTGATATCTGGAATAGTTCCAAGATGTTTGATGGCACGGTCTATCTGGGTTCCGGGGTCGACCGCCGAACGTCCGATAACGGCGCCTTGAGCACCCTGGCGAACAGCATCGATTACCAGACGCCAATCTTCAATGGCTTCAGCGCCGAAGCCCTGTTCGTGCTGGATGGCCGCATCAACACCCCACAAGGCTTTTCCGACGGCGTCGACATCTGGAACATCAACCTTAAATACAGTCAAGGTCCGTACTTTGCGGGACTGACCTACATCAAGCTCAACGGCGATAGCCACGTGGACATTGGCAACAACCAGACGGTTGATCTCGATGTGAGCAACTGGGGCTTGGGTCTCGGCTACAAGACCGCTGTGTGGTTGGTGGGCGCGATTTACGAGCAGGGTGACTTCACCGACGTCAATGCGCAGCGTCAATACTATGAAGACGGCATCCCGCTCTCCACCGGATCGGACGCCAAAAGCTGGTTTCTCACCGGCCAGTATACCTTCGGCAACAGCACGGTCCGGGCGGCCTATGGCCAGACCGATACCGGCATCGATGGCGAAGACAAGATCGATAATTACCGGCTCGGCTACCAGTACAACTTCAGCCAGCGGACCTTGCTCTGGGCCGAGTACATCGGGCGCGATGCCGACACGCTGCTCTACGGCGATCAGAACGTGGTGTCCATCGGCACTAAGGTCTTGTTCTGACCTCTCTTAGCGGATGCTGCGCCTGAAACGTCCTGCAGCATCCCTAATCCCGAAAAATTGGTTCTTTGGCATTCACCCCCGTCGAGGAGCAAAAACTGATGAAAACAGCGTCCTCAATGATCACGCGGGTTGGGCTGCTCAGCCTGACCCTGGCTGTAACCACCGCGTCAGCCGAATGTAATCCGGACTATCGCGGCATCACTTTGGACGTGGGCGCCCGTTCCCGTCCCTTCATCGCCAATGCTATCGCGATGGCTGCCCAAGGCTGGGAGAAACAGACCTGCGGCAAGATCAATCTCCGGGAGTTTCCGGTCGATCAACTCTACCCTATTTATTTCAACGCCCTGGTGACCGGCGAAGGCAAGTTCGATGTCATCACCTTTGGCCCGTTCTGGACGCCGGACTTTGCCCCTTATCTCGCCGATATGCCGATGGCCATGCGTGAAACGCCTGCCTGGAATGACATCCTGCCGGTCTACCGCGAGCGGTTGATGATGTGGAAGGGTCGCTATGTATCGCAAACCATCGATGGCGACCAGCACGTTTTATATTACCGGCTGGATCTGTTTAACGATCCCAAGGAGCAAAAACGCTTCCAGGAGCAGTACGGCTACCCCTTGGCCCCACCGGCGACCTGGCGGCAGTACTATCAGATCGCCGAGTTTTTCAACCGGCCCTCCGCCAGCTTATGGGGAACCGCCGAGGCGTATCGACGCGGCGGCGAGCAATTCTGGTATTTCTTTACCCATGCCGCTGCCTACACCCACCATCCTGATCATCCGGGCGCTATGTTCTTCGATCCCGACACCATGGATGCTCAGATCAACAACCCAGGTTGGGTGAAGGCGCTGGAAGATTACATCAACGGTCTCAATGTCGCGCCGCCGGGTGCGCTGGGCTTCACGTCAGAGGATATTCACAACATCTTCGCCGGCGGTTCGGTGGCGATGAACTTCGACTGGGGCGATACCGGCGTCAACGCCGCCGATCCCAAGACCAGCCTGATTCCCGGCAAGGTCGGCACCGCGCTGTTGCCCGGCTCCAAGCAGGTCTGGAACGACCAGACTCGACAATGGGATTCCTTTCCGAACATCAGCCGTGCGCCATTCCTGGCTTTTGGCGGCTGGCAGGCTGCCGTACCCGCCAACAGTAACCAGATTGAAGCCGCCTGGAACTTTATCGCCTGGCTGTCCAGCCCGGAAGTCAGCGGCGAGGCGGTGGTCACTCCGCAAGCCGGCATCAACCCCTACCGTCAGAGCCATTTCGACAACCGGGAGCGGTGGCTCCAGTTGTTCACGCCCGAAGAAGCCCGATTGTATCTGGATGCACAACTGGAAAGCCTGAAGTCGCCCAATGTTGCGCTGGATCTGCGCATCCCCGGCCACTTTGCCTACACCCAGGCCCTGGAGGTGCAACTGACGCGGGCGCTGAACTTTGAAATCTCGCCCCAGGATGCCCTGAACAACGTGGCCAAAGCCTGGAATGCGTTGACTGACCGCTTCGGACGCGACGCGCAGCGCGCCGCCTATCGGGCCTCCATGGGTCTGGACCGCGAGGTGAACTGACATGGCCACGACACCTATTTCCCCTTCCACCACCGCGGCCCCAACTCGAACACCCGCCCTGGACATGCGCGGCATCAGTAAGACCTTTCCTGGCGTCAAGGCGCTTGACAACGTGCAATTGCAAGCCTGGACCGGCGAGATTCATTCCTTGATGGGCGAAAACGGCGCCGGCAAAAGCACTTTGATGAAAATTCTGTCGGGCGCGTACACCGCCGATCCCGGTGGCGAGATTCGCATCGACGGCCAGCCGGTCGCTATCACCGGCCCGAAAGCGGCCCGTGCGGCGGGCATCGCCATCATCTACCAGGAACTGAGCCTGGCCCCTAATCTGACGGTAGCCGAGAACATCTATCTCGGTAATGAGCCGACGCGCGCCGGCTTTCTGGCCGACCGGGGGACCATGCGCCGGGAGACCGCCAAAGTGCTGGAGCGGCTCGGCGCAGAGTTCGGCCCCGAGACCCTGGTGAATACGCTGTCCATCGCCGAACAGCAACAGGTGGAAATCGCCCGCGCCCTGCATCAGAAAAGCCATATCCTGATCATGGACGAACCGACCACCGCCCTGTCCACCCGCGAAACCGACCGCCTGTTTGATCTGATTAAGCGGTTGCGGGATGAAGGCATCGCCATTATTTACATCAGTCACCGCATGGCGGAAATCTACGAGTTGTCGGATCGGGTCAGCGTACTGCGCGATGGCAGCTATGTCGGCACCCTGGAGCGCGCCGAAATTTCCGCCGAACGCTTGGTGCAGATGATGGTGGGACGCCCGCTCTCCAATCTGTTCGATAAGCATAGCCATGCTACGAATCGAGTGGTGCTGGAAGTCAAGGCGTTGACTGACGGCGGTCGGCGCGTGAAGCCCTGCAGTTTTACCCTTCATGCAGGCGAGGTGCTCGGTCTGGCCGGCTTGGTCGGCGCCGGTCGCAGTGAATTGGCGCGGCTGATTTTCGGCGCCGATCGCGCTACGGGCGGCGGGGTCTGGCTGGAAAGGCAACGCCAGACCCTTCGTAAGCCGCTGGACGCCATCAATAACGGCATTGCCTACCTGACCGAAGACCGCAAGGCGCAAGGTCTGTTTCTCGACATGAGTGTGCGCGAGAACATCACCATCAGCGTTCTGGGTCGGGACGCCTTGGTCGGCGGGTTGCTGAATCGGGCGGCTATGGCGCGACTGACCGCGGGTTCCATTGCAGATTTGCGGGTCCGGGTCGCCGGGCCTTTCGTCACCGCGGGTGCGCTGTCGGGCGGCAATCAGCAAAAGCTGTTGATTGCCCGCTGGATCGCCATTCACCCGAAAGTCCTGATTCTCGATGAACCCACTAAAGGCGTCGACATCGGTGCCAAGGCCGAGATCTATCGAATCATCAGCGAACTGGCCGCTAAGGGTGTGGCGATTCTAGTGATTTCCAGCGAACTGCCCGAAGTGATTGGCATCAGCGACCGCATCCTCGTGATGCGTGAAGGCGAAATTGTCGGCGAACTCGGCGGTTCCGACGGCGAGGAACCCACTCAGGAAAACATCATGGCCCTGGCGACAGGCACAACCGAGATGGTGCAATCATGAACTCAACTGCGACCCTGACTGCAAAAACCTTTGATAAGACTTTTTGGGCGAATCTGATGCAGACGGCGGGCATCCTGCCGGTGCTGATCGTGATCGCCATCATCTTTGCGATCATCGCCCCCAACTTTCTCACCGAAAATAACCTGCTGAATATTGTCCGCCAGGCGTCGATCAACATTGTCCTAGCGACTGGTATGACCGTGGTCATCCTGACCGGCGGTATTGACTTGTCGGTGGGGTCGGTGCTGGCGGTATCGGCCGTCACGGCGATGGTTGTATCGCTCATGCCCGAACTGGGCTGGGCAGCGGTCCCGGTGGCGCTGCTGGTCGGCTTGGGGCTGGGCGCCATCAACGGCTTACTGGTCGCCTATGCCGGTCTACCGCCGTTCATCGTCACCCTGGGTTCGATGACCGCCCTGCGCGGACTGGCTTATCTGCTGGCCGGCGGCACCACAGTGATCAACAGTAAGATCGGCTTTGCCTGGATCGGCAACGCCTATTTGGGGCCACTGCCCTGGATCGTGATTATCGCCTTCCTGGTCATCCTGTTGACCTGGTTTATTCTCCGTCACACCGTGCTGGGCGTGCATATCTACGGCGTCGGCGGCAATCCCCAAGCCGCGCGGCTCACCGGCATCAAGGTCGGATTGGTGATGCTATTCGTCTATGCCTACAGCGGCCTGCTGGCCGGTCTGGGCGGGGTGATGACCACCAGCCGCTTGTACAGCGCCAACGGCGTACTCGGCACCGGTTATGAATTGGACGCCATCGCTGCCGTGATTCTGGGCGGCACCAGCTTCGTTGGCGGTATTGGCACGGTCGTCGGCACGCTGTTTGGCGCACTGATCATCGCTACCCTCAACAACGGCTTAACCCTGATGAACGTGTCGTTCTTCTGGCAATTGGTCGTCAAGGGTCTGGTCATCATTATCGCCGTAGCCCTTGACAAGTACCGGCGCAAGGGTCCCGGCGC
>JAGRHM010000113.1 GCA_020445005.1 Candidatus Competibacteraceae bacterium
TGGCGGATGGCGAGGCGATCCTGGTCAACCGGGGCTGGGTTCCACTGGGCGAATCGCGGCAGGTTCTACCAGACATTGCAGTAACCGCCGAACCGGTCACCGTGAATGGCCGCATCGCGCAACCCGCCAATCCCGGCATTCGTCTGGGCGAACCGGGCGGCGCTGACCGGAACTGGCCTCGCGTTATTCAATACGTCGATTACTCCCCGCTTTCAACCATTCTCGGTTATCCCCTGAAACCCGCCATCATTTTGCTCGACCCTCAAGCCGATCAGGGTTACTGGCGCGACTGGCAGCCAAATTTTGGCGGTTTTGGTCCCGAACGTCACCAGGGTTATGCGGTACAATGGTTTGCTTTGTCAGCGGCGCTGGTTATTTTGTACATCGCCGCCGGTATTCGTCGAGAACCTCCTTCTGAAGTAAAATGACTCTTTCGTGAGTCCCAACGGGCGGGATGCCTGTTCTACTTATCATTGATAACCCATTAACACGAATGAGCGCGCTAACTTTTCCTCTCAAATTATCGGTTATTCCCTTCCTTTGGCGGCAACGATTGATTCTATTGTTCGTCATCGCCTGTTTCGTACTGCCACTCGTTACGGCCTGGTGGCTGCTGGCGGATAACTGGCGACCCAGTAGCTCCGCCCAACACGGCGAATTGCTCAATCCCGCTCAACCCCTGCCCAGTCTGCGTTTTACGCCCCTCAACGGACGCCCATGGAATGAAGCAGCGCTGAGCAATCACTGGCTCATGGTCTATGTAGGTGGGGCGACGAATTGCGACGCGCATTGCCGCACGGCTTTATATGACATGCGGCAAGTGCGGCTGGCCTTGGGTAAAGAGATCGTGCGAGTTAATACAGTATTGCTGCTGGATGGG
This sequence comes from Candidatus Competibacteraceae bacterium, assembly GCA_020445005.1. Taxonomy (GTDB): domain Bacteria; phylum Pseudomonadota; class Gammaproteobacteria; order Competibacterales; family Competibacteraceae; genus UBA2383. Next base: position 881 of record JAGRHM010000113.1, read on the forward strand.
ATGCCGGGAGCAGATTTTCGCGAATGGCTGGCCGCAGAACATGCAGAGATGCTGGCGGGTGTGGCCAACACAGAAATCCGCAACGCCTTCCTCCAGGCGTTCCCGGAAACTGATCAGGTTGGCTCCTGGATTTACCTGGTCGATCCCCTGGGTAATTTGCTGATGCGTTATCCGACCACGGTCGATCCGGGCGGAATGCTGAAGGATTTAAAACGGCTATTGCACCTATCCAAGATTGGTTGAAAATAAAAAATCATGAAAAACAAATGGTTTTACCGTCTGACCTGGACCGCATTGGTATTAACTTTTGCCGTGGTGCTGCTAGGCGCTTATGTGCGCTTATCAGATGCCGGACTCGGATGTCCCGACTGGCCTGGCTGTTATGGACATTTGGATGTGCCCGATGAGGCGCACCAGATCGCCAAGGCCAACGAAGCCTACCCGGAACGGCCCGTCGAGGCGCACAAAGCCTGGAAGGAAATGATCCATCGTTACTTCGCGGGAACGCTAGGCCTACTCATTTTGGCGATGGCGGCGCTGGCCTGGCGGAATCGTCGCGAACCCGATCAACCGGTTGTTCTGCCAGTGCTATTGCTCGGGTTGGTGATTTTCCAGGCGCTACTGGGCATGTGGACCGTGACCTGGCAATTGAAACCGGTGGTGGTCATGGGGCATCTGCTCGGCGGGTTGACGACTTTGAGTCTGCTGGCGTGGCTGGCGCTGCGACAAGGTCGCTACAGTGGCGACGCGGTGATCGCGCAGGCTCGATCCTTGCGCGTTTACGCCGTGCTAGGACTGATCCTGCTGGTCGGGCAAATTGCCCTGGGGGGCTGGACCAGCGCCAATTACGCGGCCCTGGCCTGCCCAGATTTTCCAACCTGTCAAACCCAGTGGTGGCCGCCGACTGATTTTCAGGAAGCCTTTACCTTGTGGCGCGGTTTGGGCGTGTCCTACGAAGGCGGCGTATTAAGCAACGACGCCCGGGTCACCATTCATTTGATGCATCGTCTCGGCGCCGTGGCGATCCTGCTTTACCTGGGCTGGCTGGTCTGGCGGTTAACCGTGGCCGGGAGCCGGATTTTACGGTGGGCCGGTATCGCCATTGGCGTATTGCTGGCGGTTCAACTCAGTCTGGGCATCGCCAATGTCGTGATGCAATTGCCGTTACCGGTCGCGGTCGCGCATAATGGCGGGGCGGCGCTGCTGTTGCTGGCGCTGGTGACGCTCAACCACCTGCTTCGACCGGAAACCGCGACATGACGACGACCATCCAGACCCTGCACGCCCGCTTCCGCCGCCACTGGCGGGAATATCTGGAACTGACCAAACCCAAGGTGGTGGCGCTGATCACCTTTACCGCTATGGTCGGCATGTTGCTGGCCACGCCCGGCATGGTGCCCTGGCCCATCCTGTTGTTTGGTTCGCTGGGCATTGCCCTGATGGCGGGTTCCGCCGCCGCTATCAATCATCTGGTTGACCGGCGCGTCGATGCGATGATGGCCCGCACCTGCCGCCGACCACTTCCCAGCGGGCAACTGGATACCTGGCAAGTCTTGACGTTTTCCCTGCTGATTGGCGTACTGGGTTTTGTTTTATTGCTGGCTTTCACCAACGCATTGACTGCGGTGCTGACCTTCGCCTCGTTGATCGGTTACGCGGTGATCTATACCCTGTTTCTCAAGCGGGCGACCCCGCAGAACATCGTCATTGGCGGCGCGGCGGGCGCAGCCCCGCCCCTGCTGGGCTGGACGGCGGTCACCGGCCAGGTCGATCCGGGCGCCTTGCTGCTGTTTCTGATCATTTATATCTGGACACCGCCACATTTCTGGGCGTTGGCGATTCACCGCCGCCACGATTACGCGAACGCCGATATTCCCATGTTGCCGGTAACTCACGGCGTGGCTTTCACCCGGTTGCATATTCTGCTGTATACCATTTTATTATTTCTGATTACGCTGCTGCCGTTTCTGACTGGGATGAGCGGCTGGATTTATCTTATCGGCGCGGTGGGTTTTGGTCTGCGTTTCCTGAGCTACGCCGTGCGATTGTATGCTACTGAGGACGACACCCTAGCCATGCCAACCTTTGGGTTTTCCATCGTTTATTTGTTCGGGTTATTTGCCGCGCTCATGCTGGATCATTACGCGCTACGATTTTTTGATGCGCTTTGAGGTTGGCGCCGGAATCGATGCGCTTTACGGTTTTTCAACTATGGAGGACCGCCCATGCGACGTTATATTCGGCATCCCTCGGACATTCCCATCGAGTATCGAATCACTCGTTCCGAACCTGGCCGGCGCAATTGCCTGAAGGATATTTGCCCTGGCGGGCTGTGTTTTCAAACCCATGACGCGCTGTTACGAGGCTGCGTCATCCAAATCACCATCCCGGTTCGGGAACCACCCTTCGAGGCGACGGGAACCATTGTCTGGTGTCGTCGAACCAATGGTCATTATCAGGTCGGCGTCCAGTTTGCTGATGAAAACACGGAATTTTCCGTGCGCATGGTCGAACAAGTCTGCCAGATCCATCATTACCAGCATGAAGTGCTAGAAAAGGAGGGGCGTTTCCTTTCTGCGGAGGAAGCCGCGACCGAATGGGTCGCGAAGTATGCTCGGGATTTTCCAGCGTAATCGATTCCTGGCGGATAAAATTTCATCCCAGCCTGGAATTCGCCAAACCGGGTTGAAGAACCCGCGCTGTCTCCACAGGCGCTGGCGACCCAAAACACGGTGCGCGCACCGGTGCGCTAACCAGAGATGAGTACATTTTCCTCATCCACTTTCTGCACCCGGCATTTGGTCAGCACTTCCACGCTCAGCGCCTTGTAGCGACTGCACGGAAGAGCGATTCCGGGAAAGCCGGAACCAGCTAGCAGACGCGGCGCTGATTGCGCCAGCGGATTCCAAACTTCCACTCTTACACGACAGCCCAGCTTGCCATGCAAAATAATCCTCACCCCCAGAACAATGATGGGTCCGACCCGATTTACTATGTTGGTATCGGAGCATCAGCGGGTGGCTTGGAAGCCTTGGAGTCGTTTTTTTCCCACATGCCGCCTGACAGCGATATGGCGTTCATTGTCGTTCAGCACCTCTCACCGGATTACAAAAGCATGATGGTTGAGTTGCTATCTAAACGCACAGCGATGCCCGTTCGACGCGCCGAAGAAAATCTGCCAGTCGAAGCCAATACAGTTTATCTCATTCGACCTAAGAAGAACCTGTCCATCCTGAATGGCAAGCTATTGTTGACCGAGTCCGGTCATGCGCGAGGACTGAATCTGCCAATCGATATCTTTCTACGTTCGCTGGCTAACGATCAGGCGGAAAAAGCCATTGCCATTATCTTGTCCGGCACAGGCAGCGACGGCGTGCGCGGCGTCCGCGCCATCAAGGAGGCGGGCGGTATGGTGATGGTCCAGAGTGAGGAATCGGCGCAATTCGACGGGATGCCGCATGCAGCAGTTTCCACGGGTTTGGCCGATTTCATTCTGCCGCCCAATGAGATGCCGAGTAAATTACTGTCGTTTATCCGCCATCCCTACGTCGCCAAGGCCGATCGTTCCCAAACCCTGCTGTCCGACGAGGATGGCCTAACCCGTATTTTTACGCTGTTGCGTGAGCGGACCCGAGTAGATTTTACTTACTACAAGTCCAGCACCGTGGTTCGACGCATCGAACGTCGTATGAGAATGAATCAGGCCAGCGACTTGCGCGATTATGTCAGCTTCATGGATCGCCATACTGGCGAGACTATGGCGCTTTATCGAGAACTGCTCATCGGCGTCACTAGTTTTTTTCGCGACCGTGAAGTTTTTGACGAATTGGAAAATCATTATTTACCCCAGGTGTTCGAGCGTGTAGAAACCCAACAGGTGCGCTTCTGGGTAGCCGGTTGCTCCACTGGTGAGGAGGCCTATTCGCTGGCCATGCTGAGCGAGGAAATCCTGGAACGTCTGGGGAAGCGGATTGAAGTCAAAATCTTCGCCACCGATTTGGATCAAGACGCCATCCTGCGCGCTAGCAGCGGGGTGTATGCCGAGAGCATCGTTGCTGATCTGCCGCCTCTCTACTTGCGCAAATATTTTCATCGCCGGGAAGATCATCAGTACCAAGTGGACCGGGTTCTCCGTGAGCGGGTGGTGTTCGCTCAGCATAATCTGATCAAGGATCCGCCTTTTACCAAGATTGAATTAGTGAGCTGTCGCAATTTGTTAATCTACCTGCAGCCAGTCTTGCAGCGCAAGGTGCTAGAATTAATAAATTTTTCACTCAATCCACAAGGTATTCTGCTTTTGGGCAGCAGTGAAACCGTTGGCAACCTGGCTGATTTGTTCGAACCATTGCACGTAAAATTCAAAATTTATGCTTCGCGAGGCAGACGCTATCCGTCCGGCGTCAACTTGGAGTTTTCTGCCTCCTCTGAAACACAATCATGGTCAAATCGTGCTTTAGGCATGGGGGGGGTCCGATCACGCAACTCCCAAGATGAACGCCTGCTCAATCGTTTGCTTCCCGCGTTGGCTGATGGCTATGTACCTCTAGCGGTCGTGGTAAGTATGCAGATGGAAGTGTTGTATTTCCTTGGTGATCCAGAGGGCTACTTTCAACTGCAATCTGGGAAAATGCTTAATGATGTCACTAAGATCGCTGTGGATGATTTGGCGATCCCTTTGGCAACCGGCTTACAGCGCGTTTTTAAGACCGGTAAAGAGCTGAAATTTGCTGGAGTGCGGGTGCAATGGCGCGATGAGTGGCGCACGGTGCAAATCCGGATTCGACCGCTACCTGGCAAGAAGGAACAGGATCCTTTAGCAGTTGTTTTCATCGAGCACGCTGTTCCACTGCCAGCGGATGAATCCGCCGCTGGGGTGCTGGTTTACCATGCGGGCCAGGAAGCGGAGCAGCGTATTTTCGATCTGGAGCAAGAACTTCAGTTTTCCCGGGAAAACCTGCAAGCCACGATCGAGGAGCTGGAAACTTCCAACGAAGAGTTACAAGCTGCTAATGAAGAGCTTCTCGCCAGTAATGAGGAGTTGCAAAGCGCCAACGAGGAGCTACAAAGTACTAACGAAGAACTACAATCAGTTAATGAAGAACTGCATACCGTCAATGCTGAGCGACAGCGCAGCATCATCGAATTGACGGAATTGACCAACGATCTCGATAATTTGATCACTAGCACGCGGATTGCCACTCTATTCCTTGATGAAAATCTGGCTATTCGTCGGTTTACTCCCGAGAGCCGGCTTGTCTTCAATATCCTGGATAACGATATCGGTCGTCCTATCACTCATCTGAGTCATACTTTAAGGGGCGTTAACCTTCATGAATGCATTCATACGGTAGTAACCAGCGCTATCGGACAAGAACAAGAGGTTCGCACCGAAGACGGTACATGGTTTCTGATGCGCATCATGCCCTATCACATCGGCGCGGAAACCGTATCCGGCGTCGTGTTGACCTTTACTGACATCGGCCTGCTCAAGACTGCACGAAAGGCATTATTAGATCGCGAAACGCAACTTTACAGTCTGTGTCGTGCGGTGCCAGTCGGCATCAGTCGGGTCGCCAATCGTGTTTTTCTGGACGTCGACGACCATTTGTGCCAGATGTTGGGATATGCCCGTGAGGAACTGATCGATCAAAGTACGCGTATGCTGTACCTCTCACAGGCAGAATTCGAGTCCGTTGGAAGGGAAATCTACGAACAAATCTTCAATCAAGGCGTGGGAACTGTCGAAACGCGCTGGCGTTGTAAAGCAGGCGCGATTCTGCCCGTGTTGCTCAGCGGTTCCTCGCTTAATCCCGAAAGTCCTGACGAGGGCGCGACGATTACCGTACTGGATCTCTCCGGACACAGTGAGTAGAGGTATTCCTAAAGTATTAGCGTCGGCCTGGGTGATACGTTCCCAGTGTGCAAACTGTGCCGGGTAATGAATGGACAGGCTCGAAACAGGCGAAATCATCAAATGAGAATTTGCTGAATGAAAGCACTATCACTCGCGATTACTCTGCTAGTAATGCTGACATGGGGGTATCCCATCTCGACGAAAGCCTCGGGTTGCGCCGCGAGCAGCTCGCCTCAGCGCACCGCGCTTGTGGAACTCTATACCTCCGAGGGGTGCAACAGTTGCCCGCCAGCGGATCGCTGGCTGAGTCGCCAGACCGTGCAGGCTTGGGATCCACGCCAAATCACGGCGTTGGCGTTCCATGTCGATTACTGGGATCGCCTGGGTTGGAAAGACCGTTTTGCCCAGCCGGCATTCAGTGCTCGACAGCGGGCCTTGGCGGCGCAACAGGGTTCCCAAACTGTCTACACGCCGCAAATTATGGTCAGTGGTCAAACCCTGATGCAGTGGCGGCAACCGGATATCTTCGCGCGCCGAATCGCTGACCTCACGACGCAACCAGCGCCCGCCGATCTCCAGGTTGAATTATTCGCGGAAGCTGAACAGTGGCGGGTGCAGACCACAGGCCGGATGCGCTCGCCCGTGGCGTCAAACAACGTGGGGGTTTTCGTAGCCGTTTACCAGGATCAGCTCAGTAGCCAAGTCACCGCCGGGGAAAATACCGGGAAGCGTTTGTGGCATGACCGGGTCGTGCGGTCGTTAGAAGGACCGTTAAATATTGACCCCAACGGACATTTTACCCACTCAGTATTGTTTCGCCTACCGAATGAGTTTGTTGCTCGGAATGCCGGTGTTGTGATTTTTCTTCAACAGATTCTGGATGGCGAAGTGTTGCAGGCGCTGGCGTTGGTTGCTTGTTCAGACTAACAGGATTCGCATTCCTGCGAGGGCTGTCTGACAGCTTCCCAGGATACTGATCTATGCCGCCCCGGTCGGCTGGAAGCTATACTCCCCAACCGGGGCTTGCAAAATTACAATAGTGCTGGGCGGTTGACTACCGCATTTCCCAGCCCATGGTGTCCCAATATCCGGCGGGCTGCTTGTCCTCCATGACTTCCGATCCGCCACTGGAAACCATCAATATCAAATCCCCCGGACCTTTAATGGTCTTACCACCCTCGCCTTCTATGGTTACGCCTTCAGGAACCATGAGCGAGATGACCGCAAAGTCCCTGACTTTCTCTGCAGGCATTCCAAAATACTGTTCAGCGTTCATGAAACTGGACATGAACGCTTCATCCTTCTGCATCTCCTTAACATACGGAGATTCCAGCAGCTTGATTCGAGAGCCTGGCACCATCACGATCGAGCCGCCTTTCTTGACTTCTCCCTTCTGGTTGGTGACCGTTACTCCTTCAGGCACGAGAAACTTGTACACCATTTCCTTTTTGCCAATGCCATTGGGGAAGCTTTCATTGTTGAATCCCTGGGCCTGGACGGCCACGGCGCTAAACAGCAAGACCAAAGCTACGCTCAAGATGCGAAAAATTTTCATCTTCAAATCACCTCAGATTGTTGATTCAAGTGCTCAGGATTGAATGCATCATTCAATCTTCCTCAGGGGTGCGAGAACACCCCTGTAATCAGCGGCCGGTCCTGGTGACTGCACCACTGCTCTCAATTCCCGGCCATGCTTCCGCATCAACCGGTGAAAAATACAGCTCCGTTCACAACTACGACTCACCGTTACCAAAATCTTTCTCTGACATAGAGCTTGTCCAACAGATCCGCCTGCTAAAGAATAGCCTTTAGCAACTCATGCTGCAGGCGTTCAATGCCCTGCTGATCAAGATCGCTGACAGCCAAAAAGGATGTGCAGCAGCAGCCAATGGAAAGACCAGAGCGATCACAAAACGAAACTTGGACGGTAAATCCTTAGTCAACGTTTACTGATCTCAACGTAGATTAAGATTAGCATAAAGTTGCGACCCAAATTTGACATCAAAGCACTCAAGCCAATACTGCTGATCGGGTCACGACGCTGGCAAGATTACCCACGAGGATATTTTTCTCGAAATGGGACAGTTGGACCGTTCCAGAGTGCTTCACTCCGTGGCCGGGCTCTTGCGATAGCTCCCATGGCCAAAGTCTAAACTTAATCCTCGGAGGAAGAACAGAAAATGCATGTAGGTATCCTTGGCGCTGGCGTAATCGGCATTACTACGGCTTATAGCCTCTTGCGCCGAGGTATGCGCGTCACGGTCATCGACCGCGCCTCCGGGGTTGCCCAGGGCGCGAGCTTTGGGAATGGGGGACAGTTAAGCTATTCCTATGTTAACCCGTTGGCGTCGCCTGATCTGCTCAAGGGGCTGCCACGAATGATAGTCGGCGGCGATCCGGCATTCCGGATTCAATACGCCCCCAGTATCAAATTAGTCCAATGGGGACTGCAATTTCTCATGAATTGCCGATCGGCGGCCACAGCGCGCAATACTGCGCGATTAACCCGGTTAGCGATCTTTTCCAGAACAGCTTTACATCGTATCGTCGAAGAACACAATCTCGATTTCCATTTTCGCAGAAATGGCAAAATCGTGTTGCTTGCCAGCACTGCGGACCTGTCTCACGCGCGCAATGCCTGCGAGATGAAGAATACGCTAGGCTGTGCGATGCGTGTTCTAGATCGCTCTGCTCTCATTGATCTGGAGCCATCACTCGCCGATGGCCCAAACGATTTTGTCGGCGGCATTTACGCAGCGATCGACGAAGCCGGCGACTCCCACGCCTTTGTTCAGCGGTTGGTTGACCTTTGTCATCGATCACCAGATTTTCATCTGCATCTCGGAACGAATATTAAACAGATTCGCCCTGGCAGCCGACGAATTACTGCGATCGAAACCGATCAAGGGGATTTCACTGCGGATGCCTACGTGCTGGCGTTAGGCGCCGAGAGTCCGTTGATGACCCGAAATTTACGCCTTAACCTTCCCATCTATCCGCTGAAGGGTTACAGCGTCACGGTTCCAATCGGGGAGGGCGCTCCGGTAGCTAGCGTCACCGATAGCCGCAACCGGACGGTTTTTTGTGCGCTTGGGGATGATCTTCGCATCGCCGGCATCGCTGAACTGGTTGGTTACGATCAGCGCGTGGAGCAGAAACGGATTGATCAGTTGATCAGATTGGCTCAAAAACGCTTTCCTGGCGGCGGCGACTATGCGACGGTGATCAATCGCTGGCAGGGATGGCGTCCGTTAACGCCATCCAGCTTGCCCCTGATTGGACCGGCACCGCAATATGACAACCTGTTCATCAACGCTGGACATGGTTTGTTTGGCTGGACGCTCGCTTGCGGGAGCGCTGAACTGATCGCTGAATGGATGAATGGCAAAGAGACGGCGAGAGTTGCTTTTCGTTAGTGAGGTTGAAAGCATTTTTAATCGAAGATACACATCAATCCACGGATCTGTTTGTTATACTCAAAAGCCTTTTGGGTAGTCTTGGCTGGCGGATGCTTCATCGCACCGTTAGTTGATTTCCTCTAACTGTTTGATAAATAGAGGGGCTGCTTGACAAAGTACTCATCCAAACCTTGACGTTATGGGAGTTACGATGACAAAGAAAGCCGACAAAGTGTCCAGTTGGGACGCCGTCAAACAGGCTCACGCATTGGATGGCGACGCTTCGCGCCTCAAAGCCTACTACCAGGAATGGGCTGAGCGATACGATGACGATGTGCGCAACGAGCAATACAGCGCACCCGCCTATATCGCTGATCTGCTAAAACGGTTACCCATCAACGACGATACGATGGTTGATCCTGAAAACCCGGAAATCAGCATCCTCGATGCGGGATGTGGCACCGGTTTAGTGGGCAAGGAGCTTGCCCATCGCGGGTATCGTCGTATCGATGGTTTCGATATCAGTCCGGAGATGACTGATAAGGCAAAGGAAACAGGTGCTTACCGTTCTCTGCGCGGTAACGTGGATCTTACTCGGCGAATGCAGGAGTATCCTGACGACCAGTACGATGTCACGGTGTCCTGCGGGGTGTTTACGCTGGGACATGTGCCGCCTCAATCCCTCCTGGAGCTGGTTCGGGTGACGAAAAAAAATGGCTTGATTGTGGTTAGCACCCGCAACAGCTACTGCGAAAGCTCGAATTTTGAATCTTTCTGCCAAAAATTGCAGGAAGAGGAAAAAGTCAAACTGGTTCACCATGTGTCCGACGGTCCTTATATTGAGGAAGAGGGCGCGCAGTACTGGATCTTTGCAGTCGCCTGAGATGCTCCAACTGTGAATAGCTCCCTCTCTCTCCGTGGGAGAGGGACAAGAGATGAGGGCTTTCTTCGATGATGATGAAACTTCGGAGATCATGGCAGCTTCATGCTCTGATTCTGGTAACTCTTTTACTCACAGGGACGCCTGTTGAAGTAACGCCGGAACCTAAAGTCCGCAAAACGCAAACCGGAACAGCGACTTATTATGCAAAACGGTTTCACGGCAGAACAACGGCGAGTGGCGTCAAGTTCAATCAGAATGCCTTAATGGCCGCTCACCACTACTGGCCTTTCGGTACTGTGGTGCGCGTGATTAACCGAGAGAATAAACGCACGGTGCGAGTACGGATCGTCGACCGCCTTGCCCGCCGATCAAAGGCCATCATTGATCTGTCGCACAAGGCGGCCCGCGAGTTGCGATTCCTGAGAACCGGGCAGGGCCGGATTCCAGTGCGGCTTGAAGTTCTAAAGTGGGGGAAACGCTAGTTTTACTTGAAGCGTTGTCTTCAGTGAGGGGGCCGACATGCGTATTGTGATGTTGCTTATTGTGGTGGTTATTGTCGGTATAACCCTGGTTCAACAGCAATTCCCGCTCTCTCTGT
>JAGRHM010000114.1 GCA_020445005.1 Candidatus Competibacteraceae bacterium
CCGGGCGCGAGCATGAAATCGGTCTGGGATTTCCAGCGCTACGGACAGTGCGGCAAGGCTTTCTCCGAGGTCGTCGCGCCGCTGGGCGAAGTCGCGGACGACCTTGCCTTTGTGCACAATATTGTGGGCAAAACCGGCGTCCACAGCCAGGGCACGCTTCTCCAGACCACGGGATTCAACCGGCCCGGTTTTCCCAGCGCGGGATCGTGGGTCAGTTATGCACTCGGTTCGGAAAACGAGAATCTGCCCAGCTTCGTGGTCCTGCCCGACCACCGGGGTCTCGCCTCGAACGGCACCAAGAACTGGTCCTCGATGTTTCTCCCCGCCGAGCACCAGGGCACCGTGATCCGACCGGGGGCGGCCACGCCGATTGACGATCTCTTTCCGCCGAAGGACAGCGACTACATCACCCCGGCGGCCGATCGCGACGGGCTGGCGCTGCTGGAGAAACTCAATTCCGGCTACGCTGCCTCGCGTCCCGGTGACAGCCGACTCACCGCGCGAATCCACAGCTATGAACTGGCGGCCCGGATGCAGCTCAGCGCCACCGAAGCGCTCGATGTCTCGAAGGAACCGCACTACATCAAGGACCTCTACGGCCTCGCCTCGGAAGGGCCCGGCGTTGACGATACCGAGATCAACGCGAAGGCCGAGACCGAATTCTTCGGCCGCAAATGCCTCGTGGCCCGCCGCTTGCTGGAGCGCGGCGTTCGCTTTGTCCGGATCTGGTCACGACCGCGCCAACGGTGATTTATGAAGTGCTGACCACCAAAAATGAGCTCTTCAAGATCGATAATCCCGCCAAATTGCCGCCGACCAATGAAATCGCCGAGGTTCGCGAACCCATTATCGTGGCCCATATTCTGACGCCGCAGGATTATCTGGGCGCTATTATCACACTGTGTATCGAGAAGCGCGGCGTCCAACGCGATCTGCATTACGCGGGCGGTCAGGTGCAATTGAGCTTCGAGTTGCCCATGAGTGAAGTCGTGATGGATTTCTTCGATCGGTTGAAGTCGGTGAGCCGGGGGTTCGCTTCGTTTGAATACAGCTTTGAACGCTTCCAAGCCGCGCCGCTGGTCAAACTAGATGTGCTGATTAACGGCGAAAAAGTCGACGCATTATCGGCGATTGTTCACCGCGATCAGGCCCAGCGTCAGGGTCATGATCTGGCGGTCAGGCTCAAGAAGCTGATTCCGCAGCAAATGTTTGAAGTGGCCATTCAGGCGGCTATCGGTAACCAGATTATTGCCCGCACGACCGTTAAAGCATTACGCAAAAACGTCCTGGCCAAATGCTACGGCGGCGATGTAACGCGCAAGCGCAAGTTGCTGGAAAAACAGAAGGCGGGTAAAAAGCGTATGAAACAGGTGGGTAAGGTAGAAATTCCGCAAGATGCTTTTCTGGCGGTGTTGCAAGTCGATAAAAACAACGCCTGACCACTTTATAACTACTCATCGTTAATCACTAAAACTAATCACCCATGAATATCGATTTTGCTGCCGTTCTGGTGGTCTTGACCTTGGTGACTGGAGCGATCTGGTTGCTGGATATCCTGATGCTGGCGCCGCGCCGCGCCCGTGGCCCTTCCACCCTGCGAGAGGCTGGCGAAGCCCGCGCGGTCGCCGCTAAATTGCCGTGGTACGTCGATCTGTCGAAGTCATTTTTTCCGGTGATTCTGGCGGTGTTGGTGTTACGTTCATTCATCGTAGAGCCGTTCCGCATTCCCTCGGAATCCATGCTGCCGACTCTGCTCAAGGGTGACTTCATCCTGGTCAGCAAGTTTGCTTATGGGTTACGATTACCGGTACTTAACACCAAACTGTTTGGCAATGGCCAACCGGAGCGTGGCGATGTGGTGGTGTTTCGCTATCCACGCGAACCGGCGGTGGCCTATATCAAACGGGTCATTGGGTTGCCTGGCGACCGGTTGGCGTATCGAAATAAACAGTTGTTCATTAACGGCCAACCTGCCCCGTTGACGCTGTTACCCGATAATCCGGCTGAACCGGGTTATCAGCAGTTCGACGAGCAACTGGGCGAGGCTAACCATTACATTCAGGTTTTGGCCGATGGGCGCTGGAGTCTGATCGGGTTATGGCCGGGCTTGCAACCCCGCCGGGAACCGGATGGCGCTGTCGCCTGGGAGTATCAAGTGCCGGAAAAACACTATTTTGTCATGGGTGACAACCGCGACAACAGCAGCGACAGCCGGGTCTGGGGGCCGTTGCCTGAGGAAAATCTGATCGGCAGGGCCTTTTTCATCTGGATGAATCTGGATTGCATTACCTTCAATGGCCGATGCAGCCGAATTGGCAATCACATTGAGTAATTAAAACGAAGGGGAAGAAATGATGACGCCGACTATCCTGAAGCGCAACCCGCAACGCGGCATGACCGTGATTGGTATGCTGTTGCTGTTGATCGTCATTGCGTTTGTCGCGCTTATCGCGATGAAGGTTGTTCCCATGTACATTGAATTGTATACGGTTAAATCTACTATCGAGAGCATTCGCAACGAGCCGCAGCTTGCGCAAATGAGCACACAGGACATTCACAACGCCATTCAGAGACGCTTCGATATCGGTTATGTGGAGAGAATCAAGGCTCGTGACCTCAAGATCAGAAATGATCCCAGCGGACGGGGTCGGGTGCTAGAGCTGGTTTATGATGATGAGCGGGAACTGTTTTATGGTTTGTTTGTGTTACTCAAGGTCAATGAAACCATTCCGCTGACCCCCAATTGAACGTACTTCCGTGAATCCACCGCTTGCCCGATTATGCACTGCTTTAGGCTATTGTTTCCAAACGCCAGAATGGCTGGAAGAGGCGCTAACCCATCGTAGCGCCTCGGCCCGCAATAACGAACGGCTGGAATTTCTGGGCGACGCCTTGTTGAATCTGATCATGGCGGAGTACTTGTTTCAGCATTATCCCAAGGCCAGCGAGGGCGAATTAAGTCGATTACGGGCCAGTCTGGTCAAGGGGGAAACCCTGGCGGAGCTGGCGCGCAGTTTAAAGTTAGGCGACTGGCTGCGATTGGGTCAGGGTGAACTCAAGAGCGGCGGCTATCGGCGTGAATCGATTTTATCAGACGCGCTGGAGGCGATCATCGGCGCGGTCTATCTGGACAGTGATTTTGGCGCCTGCCGGGATTGGGTGTTGCACCTCTACCAAGACGGATTAATGCGGTTGTCCAGCGCCAGCGAATTGAAAGACCCGAAAACCCGTTTGCAGGAATATCTCCAGGCGGACCAGCGTCCCCTCCCGATTTACAACGTGCTGGAGATTCGCGGCGAACCGCATGCGCAAAGCTTTACCGTGGAATGTGTGGTTGCCAAACTAAGGACGACAGCCATAGGCAGCAGTCGCCGCAAAGCCGAGCAAGAATCCGCCCGTCTGATGCTGGAACAACTGGCATGATAACGCTCTCATCGCCATCTTCTCCTCTTCCGGCCGATGTGGAAAGAGAGACGCACGCAGGCTATGTTGCTTTATTGGGTCGCCCTAATGTGGGTAAATCGACTCTGTTGAACCGACTGATTGGTCAGAAGATCAGCATCACCGCGCCCAAGCCGCAAACCACCCGGCATGTGATTCTGGGCATCCAGACCTTGCCGGAAGCGCAGATCATTTATGTGGATACCCCGGGCCTTCACCGCCAGGGTCGGCGTGCGATGAACCGTTATCTGAACCGGGCGGCGTCCAGCGTCCTTGGTTACGTTGATGTCGTGGTGTTCCTGATCGAAGCGCTGCGCTGGACCGAGGAGGATCAGGATGTGCTGCAACGCCTGGCCGAGTTTGGCAAGTCGGTGGTGTTGGCGGTTAACAAGGTGGATCGCATTGCCGATAAGCGACGGTTGTTGCCGTTCCTGCAGGAGATGGCCGCCAAGCGCCAGTTTACTGAAATTGTGCCATTGGCTGCGATCAACGGTGACAACGTGGCTGCGCTGGAACAAGCTATTGCCCGGTTATTGCCGACCGGGGAATTTATCTTTCCTGAAGACCAGATCACCACGGCCAGCGAACGCTTCATGGCCGCCGAGTTGATTCGCGAGAAATTGACCCGGTTGTTGCGTGAGGAATTGCCCTATGCGCTGACCGTCGAGATCGAACAGTTTGTCGAAGAAGGCCGTCTGACGCGCATCCATGCGGTGATCTGGGTCGAACGCATCAGCCAGAAGGGCATTGTCATCGGCGAGAAAGGCGCCACATTGCGTGAGGTCGGTCGCCAGGCCCGCGAGGATCTGGAGCGGTTACTGGATCGCAAGGTGTTTTTGGAAACCTGGGTCAAAGTGCGCGCGGGTTGGTCGGATGACGAGCGCGCCCTGCGCAGCCTGGGCTATGCCGATCCAGACGGTCAGTTTTAAACTTCAGGTTTCAACTTCAGGTTTCAACGCTCCATGCGCGTCCTGCTGGAATCGGCCTTTGTTCTGCATCGCCGTCCGTATCGGGACAGTAGCTTGTTGCTGGAGGTATTGACTCGTGA
>JAGRHM010000115.1 GCA_020445005.1 Candidatus Competibacteraceae bacterium
ATTACTGGCGAACACCCGGATCGCTTCTTCTTCAGCCGCTTCGCGCAAGCGCTGCTTGAGTTCGGTCTCCAAGTGCGGCAGTAGTTTGACTTTCCAGGCCCAGCGCGCCGTTTCCCGCAGCCAAGCGTCGGCGGGCTGGCCCTCGTCGCGAATGCCGAAGCGCGCGGCAACCCGGCGCTCGCCTGGATCGGGACCCGTGGCGCCGGCTTCGCCGATTTCCAACGCCAGTTGCAATATCCCCTCATTTCGGCCCCGGAACAGCGCCAGGGCACGGTGCGAAGGAATCTTGCACAATGCTTCCCGGTAATCGAAATAGTCGCGGAACTTGGCGCCTTCCTCTGCCTTACCTTCCATCATTTGGGAATGCAACACAGCGTTTTCCCAAAGGTATTCACGCAACCCGGTCAACAACTCGGCATCCTCGGCGAATTGCTCCATCAAGATCTGTCGCGCCCCATCCAGCGCTGCTTTTACATCGGGAACACCGCGTTCGGCATCGACAAAACCGGTCGCCAGGGTTTCCGGCGACTGCGCCGGATCGGTCAGCAGACCCTGCGCTAGTGGCGCGAGACCGGCTTCGCGGGCAATGTGCGCCTTGGTGCGCCGCTTCGGTTTGTAGGGTAGATAAAGGTCTTCCAGCCGGGTCTTGGTGTCGGCGGCAAGAAGTGCGGTTTCCAATTCTGCATTTAACTGACCCTGCTCACGGATGCTGCTCAAAACGACTTCACGCCGCTCTTCCAGTTCACGCAGGTAGCCCAGTCGCTCCTCCAGTAAGCGGAGTTGCGTGTCGTCCAGTCCGCCCGTGACTTCCTTACGATAACGGGCGATGAAGGGCACCGTCGCACCGCCATCCAGCAGGGCGATGGCAGCTTCGATCTGGGATTCCTGAGCGGCGAGTTCGCGGGCGAGTGTGTTAGTGAGGTGCATGGCGGTCGTGACCTGGAGGTTGCTGGCCAAAGGTTGAAATTGAAGGCGCTCATCATAACCGATTGCGGATCAATCCAAGACCATACGCCACACTGCGTTCTTCAATCGAAAAAAATTTTGATACATTTTTTAATTTCTTTCTTAACATTTTGTTATTATTTAAATAATGCCCCATACAGATACTTGGAACTCGTTAAAGTAATGATGAACAGGTATTCTCATTTTCATTTTTTCTTCTATCTTTTTGGATTTGGATACAGCCGTGATACGAAATTGGTCCCTTTTCCGGGCAAACTGTTGACGACCAGGGACACCGGTTTTTGCCACAGCCGTGTCCATCCGGGTGCGTGGTCCTTTGCCATAACCCAACTCCCTGACTTGGCCGGTTTGCTCACCCGTGGTTTCGCAAGGAATATTGGGCAAGCCAAACACCAGCGATTGGGTATGCACAATTCTACGTGAATAATTAAGGTAGGAGAAATGAGCGAATGAACAACGCTGAACGAATGCATGAAGCCTACAAAAAACAGTGTCGAACGACCCTGATCGCTTTTGTGGTCATTACCTTGATGACCCATATTTTCCCAATGTACTTCTTGTTCCCCGAATTGAACAAGGCGACGATTTTCGGTTTTCCGGCGGACTACTGGCTGACCATTGTGATTGGCTGGTTGGTGCTCATCCCGGTGTACTGGATCTACATCCAGGTCAGTGAAAAGGTTGATCAGGAGATCAATGATTCCAGCAGCGGACAGGCGGACAGCGCGCCAGGAGGTCAGCCATGAGCAGGCTTTTGGCGCTGATTGCCCTGTTCCTGCCGGCGCTGGCTTTGGCGCAGGCGGCAGAACCCAAGTATTACGTTTTTGAACCCTCGGGCGCGGTCTCGACGCTGGGCATCATCTACACTCTGCTAATGATGGGTTCCTTCCTGTACGTCGGCTGGATGTCCAAGCGGCGCGTGACCTCCAGCGATGACTACTTCGCTGCCGGTCGCAGTTTTGGCGGACTCTCAAACGGCCTGGCCATGAGTTCCAACTACATGAGCCTCGCCACCTTCCTGGGTTTCACCGCCCTGCTGTGGAAGATGCAGTACTATGTGGTTGCGCTGGTGCTCAGTTTCACCGGTGGCTTCGTGCTGATTTCGATTGCGCTGGCGCCGGCGCTGCGTCGCTGGGGTAAATACACCAGTATGCAATTCATCGGCGAGCGCTTTGGGCAAACGGCCAAGGTAGTGGCAGTCATCTGCATGATCTTTCTGGCCCAGCTCTATCTCATCGGCCAAATGAAAGGGGTTGGCAATGTTTTCCAGGTGATGTTCCACTGGGACTACACCACGGGTCTGGTGGTCGGTGGCTTAGTGGTCACCGCTTACGTTACCATCGGCGGCATGTACGGCTTGTCCTACAACCAGACGTTGCAAGCGATCATCATGTTGATCGCGCTGTACATACCAGCGACCATTATCCTGTTGAAGCTCGGCGCCGGCCCGGCCAGCTTCTTCCCGCCGTTTGGTTACGGCGAACTGGTGCCACAGATGAACGAGGTGATGTCGTCATATTTTAACCCGTTCCTTACCGTGAACGGCACCGTGCCGATGAGTTTCAAGTTCTACTTCGGCGTATTCTTCTCGATCGCCTGTGGCACCATGGGCCTGCCGCATATCGCGATGCGTTACTTTACGGCGCCATCCATCCGTGATGCCAAAGTGTCGACCTTGTGGGGCACCTTCTTTATTGGTCTGGTGTTCTTCACGACCTTCGCCATTGGTTTCGCAGCCAAGCTCTACACCGTGAATGAATTGAATGCGCAAGGTTTGCAAATCCAGCCGAAGGAAGCGGATCTGCTGATCGTAGTCATGAGTCAGGCGTTAACGCCGGGCTGGATCGCTGCGATGCCGGTCGCTGGCGCATTGGCGGCGGGCTTCTCAACGATTGCCGGTTTGCTCATGGTGATCGGCACCGGGCTGGGCAGCGATATCTACTCAACGATTAATCCGAACGCGGCGGACCAGAGCAAGATCAAGATGGGCTATGTCTTCACCGCGCTGGGTGGCCTGGCGACCATCGGACTGGCGCTGAATCCCCCGGACTTTTTGCTAACCAGCGTCATCTGGGCATTCATCGTCGCAGCTTCGACCTTCACCCCCGTCTTGATCCTTGGCATCTGGTGGAAAGGGGCTAACAAGGCTGGGGCAATCGCTGGTCTCTTGGTCGGCGGCATCCTGTCCGGCATCCTGTTTTTCAGCAAGGGTAAGTTGGGTGATTTCACATTGATCGACGCCGGTCCGATCGTTCACCTAGTGACCGGCATCTTCACCATGTCCGCGGCCTGGTTCACAATTGTTGTAGTTAGCCTGCTAACCGGTGGTGAAAAGAACGAAAAGATCTTGCGCGAGATCGATCGCATTCACGGTTGGCAGAACTACGATCCCAAGCGCTATAGCAGCAATACTTTTGCGCTGGTGACCGCCGCCTTTGCCTTGGTGCTGATGATTTGGTCGGCGATACCTGACCCGACCTACGCTAAAAAGCCGGAAGCACCAGCCGCGGCTGCACCAGCATCGACTCCTGCTCCTGCAGCTACTCCCGCTCCGGCCCCGGCGGAATCGGCTCCCGCTCCGGCGGCTCAACCCGCTCCGGCCCCGGCTCAACCCGCTCCCGCTCCGGCGGCAGAACCCGCTCCGGCAGCCGAAGCTCCGGCGGCTCAACCCGCTCCGGCAGCCGAAGCTCCGGCGGCCCAACCCGCTCCGGCGGCTCAACCGGCCTCAGGCCAACAGTAACCCGCCTGGCAGGGGCGCAGCATCACTGCGCCCCTGCTTCAACACTCCTGATTATCATGCCAATTCTCGACATTTTTCTCCTGAAGCCACAAGCAGTTATTGACGCCTGCGAAAACCGGCGCGCTCCGCTATGGATCAGCGCTTTTATCATCCTGACCGGAGTTATCTACGGTATTCTGGTCGCGCTGCTGCAACGCAGTCTTGGCGGCGAGTTGCAAGGCATCCCAATCGCCGACATTCCGCTTTGGGTGCTCATGCTCGGCAATATCCTGCCAGGCGTTCTGATCACGATCATGATCCACATTGGCATTATGCTGGTGGCTTGGCTAATGGCCAAGGCGCTGGGGGGCCGAGGTGAACTGGGTTTGCTCTATCGGGCGGGCGGCTACTTGTTGCCATTGACCCTGCCTGCTTTACCGGCAGTGGCGTTCACGGTCGCCACAACCACCACCGCACACTCCGCGGGCGCAGGACCGATACCCTGGCTTTATCTGGCGCTGGCCGTTGCTGGCGCGGCTTCATTTCTCGCGGGCCTCTATCAAATGTTTCGCGTCACGCAAAACTTTCAATCGACGCGCGCCTTGTTCGCTACGGCCTTGTTCGCCGCTTTCTCGGTTTCGATCCTCAGTCTGGCCTGATACTCTTACCCATTCATCG
>JAGRHM010000116.1 GCA_020445005.1 Candidatus Competibacteraceae bacterium
CAGACCTCGCGGATTCTGGAAGTCGCTTTCGAAGATGGCGCCCGTTTCCAGTTACCTTGTGAATACCTGCGGGTGTTTTCTCCCTCCGCCGAGGTGCGCGGCCACGGTCCGGGTACTGAGACACTGGTGACCGGCAAGGAGCAGGTGAACATTACTGCTATCGAGCCGGTCGGGCATTACGCCGTCAAGCTGGTGTTTGATGACGGTCATAACACCGGTCTTTATTCCTGGAATGTGTTGTACGATCTTGGAGTGAACCAGGAGAGCCACTGGCAGGATTATCTACGCCGGTTGGCTGAAACCGGTTATGAGCGCCAAGCCTGATTTCTCTGTAAACGGTCAATCATGGAAAATCCTGAAACGACGCATTTTGGCTACCAGACAGTTGACGCCCGCGACAAGGCCCGCAAGGTGGCCGGTGTCTTCGATTCTGTCGCCAGCCGCTATGATTTGATGAATGACCTGATGTCGCTGGGCGTCCACCGCCTGTGGAAGCGCTTTGCGGTCGACCTGTGCGGCATTCGTCCCGGCAACCGGGTCTTAGACCTCGCCGGCGGCACCGGCGATCTGAGCAGTCGTCTGCTGCCGCTGGTGGGACCCAAAGGGCGGGTGGTGCTGTCGGACATCAACGCCAGCATGTTGGGGGAAGGCCGCAAGCGCCTAGTCGATGAGGGCGCGGTCGGTAACATTACCTATGTCCAGGCGGATGCCGAGCAATTGCCATTTCCCGACGGGACGTTTGATTGCGTAACCATCGGTTTTGGCTTGCGCAACGTGACCCGCAAGGAACGGGCGCTGGCGGCGATGCAGCGAGTGCTTAAACCGGGTGGACGGTTAGTTATCCTGGAATTTTCCCACCCAGTCGCCCCCGGTTTGAAGCCGGCTTATGATCTGTATTCATTCGCGATCCTGCCGGTTCTCGGCCAACTGGTCGCCGGCGATGCCGCCAGCTATCGTTACCTGGCCGAATCCATTCGCATGCACCCCGATCAGAATACGCTGTTGCGCATGATGGAAGAGGCCGGTTTCGAGCGCTGCCAGTACTTCAATCTGAGCGGCGGCATTGTGGCGGTGCATCGCGGGTATAAATTTTAATGGCGACCGCTGCTTTCATCGCCGCCGGTCTGGAAACCGCGCTCAATCGTTACCTGCGCCTTGATCCCGAGGTTTGGCCGCGCCTGGCGGAACTGGAGGGCGTAGTCATCGCCATTGAGCCGGAGGGACTCGGGATGGCACTGTATCTGTTGCCGGGTTCCCAGGGCATCCGGGTCGCTGATCACTGTGAAGGCGAGCCGACCGTGCGGATTCGCGGCGCATGGCCGGCGCTGATTCGGCAATGGCGCGGTCAGGCGGTGGGCGGGGAAATTTCCGTAGAAGGCGACAGCGCCGTCGGGCGGCAATTTCAGACCCTGCTGGCCCGGCTGGACATCGACTGGGAAGAACATCTTTCAAAAGTGGTCGGCGATGCGCTGGCCCATCAACTGGGGACGCTCTGGCGCGGATTCCAGGACTGGAGGCAACGCGCCGCGACCACTCTCCTGCGTGATAGCGGCGAATATTTGCAACAGGAATTGCGGGCGCTGCCGCCGCGTCCGGCGATCGAGTCCTTCCTAAGCGCTGTGGATGTGCTGCGCGAGGACGCGGACCGTCTGGAAGCGCGCATTGTCCGCCTGCGTCGGCAGCGGGCCGGCGACGATTCGACGGCTTAGCCCCTGTCCCGATCCATGCGCATCGGAGGCATGCTGGGTCCCGCGCAACTGTTGCGGTTGTTGCATATCAACCGGGTGCTGGTGCGACATGGCCTGGACGATATTGTTCTGGCCACTCACCTGTTTCGACCGATTGCCTTCCTGCGCCATCTGTTGCCGTGGAACTGGATGCCGCGGCAGGAATTGCATTTAACGCGCGGCGAACGGATTCGGCTGACCCTGGAGGATCTGGGGCCGATCTTTGTCAAGTTCGGTCAAATGCTGTCCACCCGCCGTGACCTGCTCCCCGATGACATTGCGCTGGAGCTGACCAAGTTACAGGATCGGGTGCCGCCCTTTGCCGGCGACCAAGCGCGGGCGATTGTTGAAAAGGCCTATCGGCAACCGCTGGAGGCGATTTTCACCGAATTCAATCTACAGCCGCTGGCGTCGGCGTCCATCGCCCAAGTGCATGCCGCACGGTTATTGAATGACCGTGAAGTTGTCGTCAAGGTATTGCGGCCCGGCATCGAGAAGATCATTCGCCGTGATGTCGAGCTGCTCTACATCATTGCCCGTCTTGCTCAGCGTTACTGGCGGGAAGGCCGCCGCCTGCGACCGTTGGAAGTAGTGAGCGAATACGAGAAAACCATTTTCGATGAACTGGATCTGGTGCGCGAAGCGGCCAACGCCAGCCAGTTGCGGCACAACTTCAAGGATTCGCCGATTCTGTACATTCCCGAGGTGTTCTGGCCGGAAACCCGCCGCAATGTACTGGTCATGGAGCGCATTCACGGCATTCCCGTCGGTAACATCGCCGAGTTGCGGCGGCGAGGGGTGGATATGAAAAAGCTGTCCGAGCGGGGTGTAGTGGTGTTTTTCACCCAGGTCTTCCGCGACAGCTTTTTCCATGCCGACATGCATCCTGGCAATATTTTCGTGAACGCCGAGGATCCGAATGATCCTCGCTATATCGCCGTCGATTTTGGCATCATCGGCACCCTGAGTCCCACCGATCAGCATTATCTGGCGGAAAATTTTCTGGCGTTTTTTCACCGCGATTACCGGCGGGTGGCGGAATTGCACATCGAATCCGGCTGGGTGCCGCCAGAGACCCGGGTCGATGAGTTTGAATCCGCGATTCGCCCCGTATCGGAGCCCATTTTCGACCGGCCGCTCAAGGACATCTCTTTTGGCGGCTTTTTGTTGACCCTGTTCCAGACCGCCCGCCGTTTTAACATGGAAGTGCAGCCGCAACTGGTGCTGTTGCAGAAGACCCTGTTGAACATTGAAGGACTGGGCCGCCAGCTTGACCCGGAACTGGATTTATGGAAAACCGCCAAGCCGTTCCTGGAAAACTGGATGAAGGATCGGGTTGGGCCGTGGTCGGTGTTGAATCGCATTAAATACTACTTCCCGCGCTGGGCGGATCAGACGCCGGATTTACCCAATCTGGTTTATGGGATTCTCAAACAGGCGCATCACGGAGATTTGACCGTGCGCTTGCAGAAACAGGAGTTGGAACAATTGCGGCGTGATTTATATCGGGCCAACCGGCGCAATTTCCACGCTGCCGTCGGTGCGGCCCTGATTGTCAGCTCTGCGGTGGTGCTTGGATTCGACGCCCGTGACGGCGTTGAATTTTGGCGCGCGCCGTTGCTGAGCTGGGTGCTGGGCGGGATCGGGGTGGGGTTGTTGCTCAGCGCCTGGCCAGGGAAGGATTAAGCTTTAAGCGTTAAGTTTAGCGCGCTACGGTCGTTGCAATGCGGCTTCCACCGTACCGCGTGTTTCACGCCCGCACAGGGTTTCGATCAGGGTCAGGGCAAAATCCATGGCTGTGCCAGGGCCGCGTGAAGTAATGAATGTCCCATCGCGCACTACAGCGGCGCTGCTGAGACGAATTCCCGCCTGATCAGCCTGGGCATCGAGAATGCCTGGATAGGCGGTTGCCTCGCGATTTTTGAGCAGGCCAGCGCTGGCCAGCACTTTTGGCGCAGCGCAGATGGCGGCTACATAGCGGCCTTGCTCGGACATGCGCTGCAGCAATGCCGCGATGTGTTGATCCGCTTCCAGGCGTTGCGCGCCGCCCAGTCCGCCCGGCAGAACTACCAGATCGAAATCGCGATCCAGCACTGCTTCCAGAGTCGTTTCCGGCATGAGCACCACGCCGCGCGAAGCGGTTACCGGACCGTCTTCCAAACCAGCCACCGTGACTTCGA
>JAGRHM010000117.1 GCA_020445005.1 Candidatus Competibacteraceae bacterium
CACCGCCACCGCCACCACCACCACTGGCGGGATTGACCGTGATCGTCACGTCGCTGGTGCGAATCAACGCGCCATCATTCGCCGTCAGACGCAGCACATAAGTGCCCGCGCCGGGGAATGTCGCGGTGGTGCTCGCCGCTGCGGCATTGGCCCACGTCACGCCCGCCAGACCGCTGATTTGGCTCCAACCCACCGTCACCGCGCCGGGAGGATTCGGTAACCCGTCATCCGTCACCACACCGTTGAGCGTCACGCTATTCGTGGGCAAGGTGATGGTCTGAGGATTACCGGCATTGACCTGCGGTGCCTGGTTGGTCGCACCAGGTGGGGGCGGCGCGGGTGGGGGAGAAGGCGGTGGTGTGGTCGAACCCTCGGCGAGAACCGTGAGCAGAATTTGATCGGTCGCCGACAAACGCCCGTCATCGGCGCTTAGTTGGACCCAATAACTCCCGGCTTGCGGAAAGGTGGCCGTGGTCTGGAGCGCCTGCGGATCGGCAAAGACGACGCTCGCCGGGCCGCTGCCCTGACTCCATTGCACCGTGACCGCCCCCGGCGGTTGCGGCAATCCATCGTCGCTGACCGTCCCTTGCAAGGTCACCGTGTTGGTGGGCCAGGTAAGGGTCTGACCGCGACCGGCATGCACCTGCGGGCGCTGGTTGTGCAACAGATTGGCGGTGTCATGAATATCCGTCAGGCTCAAACCACCGCCGTTAGCGCCGTCGACCTGCACGGTGTACGCGCCGGGCGGCAACGTCACCAGCAACGCCGCTTCCAATGGATCGGTCGGGGCCAACCCCAATGCTTGCAATGTCGCCGCTCCCGCAGCATCCGCCCACTGATCGTTCGCCGCCAGCTCGGTCCCGTCGGCAGCGAGGATTCGCAAGCGCGGATCGCCCAGTACGCCATTCAGCACCCCGGCCAACGACGGACCCAAGGCCCGCACCACCAGGGTTTTGAGGGTATCGCCCTGAATGAGCACGCCGCTGATCAGGCTTTGTTCGCCGGTCTGCGCCAACGCCCGGTTCGACAGGCTGATCAACCGGGGCGGGGCGGCGCTGATCTCCTGCACTTCCAGCAATCCGACCCCGCTACCGCCGTCTACCCCACTCAAAATCACGCTGTAGGCACCCGGTGGCAGGGTGGTCAGAATGGCCGCATCCAGCAGGTGCGCCGGCGCCATGCCACTGGCCAGAATTTCCGCCGCCTGGGTATCTTGCCAGTTGTTATTGGCGGCCAGCTCCTGGCCATCGCCCGCGAAGAGCCGTATCTGTGGATCGGCCAATGCGCCACGGAGTACACTGCCCAGCGAGGGTCCCAGGCCCCGAATCAGCACGGTCTTGGGCGTGGTTCCGGCAAGAGTGAACCCGCCAATCGCCACCGCGTCGCCGGTTCCGACCGGACTCCGCCCGGACCCCTGCGCCAGCCAGGCCCGGCTCGTGTCGACCTCGATAATTTCCACCAGCCCGATGCCGGTCCCGCCCTCCACGCCGCGCAATAAGGCGGTGTACGGCCCCGGCGGCAGGGTGGCCAGAATCACCGCTTCCCGCGCATCCGGCGGGGCTAAACCGACCGCTTGCACCGCCGCCGCCGTCGCGGCCTGACTCTGCCATTGATCGTTACTGGTCAACCGGGCGGGGCTTTCACCGCCGGTATACAGCTCCAGCCAGGGATCTTCCAGCGCCCCCGGCACGACGCCGGCCAGCGAGGGTCTCAAACCGCGAATCAGCACGGTCTTGGGCGTGGTTCCGCCAATCACGAAGCCGCCAATCAATAGCCCGTCGTCGCGCTCCACGGGTCCGCGCGTGGAGAGATTGACCAACCGGCTGTTGCTTAAAGATCATATGATCTATTTTCAAGAAGGCTTGCAGGGTGCAACCGCCCGCCCACAGGCGTTCACCGCTCAAAAAAGCGCGCCATACGCGCCCGGCCTGTGGATTTGGCATAAAAAAAGGGATTGCGCTCCCCACAATCCCCTTAAGACCTCTGCGCAAAGTAAGACAGAGGTCAATCCGACGCGATACTAAAGGACTTAAATGTAATCGCTCTTGTAACTTTCGAGCGTCTTGATGTAGTTAGCGCGCTCAAAAGCGGTCGGGTCGGCCACATTCTGCTGGCTCATCGACCCTTTCATCTGCGTCACTGACTGGTACTGATTCATCTCCATCCACGCTTGCAAACCATCACGCAGAGTGGTCAGATAATCCACGCCGTTTTTCAGCAACGCCGAGGTTGTCATCACCGCATCGGCGCCGGCCATCAAGTACTTCACGACTTCAATCGGGGTATGCACCCCGCGCGTCGCTCCCAGAGAAGCTTTTAGTTTCCTGTACAGCACGGCGATCCACAGCAGCGGCAGACGAATTTCATCCGGCGTACTCAAATTCAGATTCGGCGCCACCTCCAGCTTGTCCAAATCGAAGTCCGGCTGATAGAAACGGTTGAATAGCACCAGTGCGTCAGCGCCAACATTATCCAGCGCCTTGGCCGCGGAACCGATGGCGCTGAAGAAGGGACTCAGTTTAACGGCCACGGGGATCGTGACCGACTCCTTGACCGCCTTGACGATCTTGATGTACCGCTCCTCGACTTCCCGACCACTCGTGATCAAATCGGCGGGAATGTAATAGATATTCAACTCAATGCCTTTAGCGCCAGCCTGTTGCATCAGTTGGGCGTACTCGATCCAACCGGTGTTGGTGATGCCGTTAAGACTGCCAATCACCGGAATATCTACGGCCTCGGAAGCGCGCCGCAACAGATCGAGATAGCTGTCCGGACCCACCGTGTAGTCATCCACTTCCGGCAGATAACTCAGTGACTCGGCGAAACTCTCGGTGCCTGCGGTCATCAGATGTTCCAAGGCGGCGCTTTCATGTTTCAACTGTTCCTCGAACAGGGAAAACATGACGATCGCCGCCGCGCCCGCATCTTCCAAACGTTTGATGCCCGCCACAGTCGTCGACAACGGCGATGACGACGCCACGATGGGATGCTTCAGCTTCATCCCCATGTAAGTAGTGGTTAAATCCATGATCATTCCTTCACAAACAGGTATCGGGTTCCAGGTATCCGGCTCCAGGCATCGGGCGCAAGGAATGCTCGATGCCTGATGCCTGACGCCTTGATTATTTGAATTTGGGCACAAACGTACCGCCGCTACGGGTCGCCATGTCCTCGTACACCGACCAGCGCCGGTTGATCGCCTGCTGGGCCATGTCCATCAGGTGCTCAGCTTCCGCCGGGTTGGTGTGAGCCAGCACCTTGTAGCGCACCTCGTTATAGGCATATTTCTTGAGCGGAATCTTCGGACGCCCGGAATCCAGAACAAAGGGATTCTCGTTGGATTCATGCACCATCGGGTTGTAGCGGAACAAGGGCCAATGGCCGCTCTCTACCGCCAGATGCTGTTGATCCAGTCCACGCTGCATATTGATGCCGTGAGCGATGCAATGACTGTAGGCCAGAATCAGCGACGGTCCCTGATAAGCCTCGGCCTCGCGGAAGGCTAGCAAAGCCTGCTGCGGATTGGCGCCCAGAGCGACGCGCGCGACATAGACATTAC
>JAGRHM010000118.1:0-712 GCA_020445005.1 Candidatus Competibacteraceae bacterium
GTCGAGAAAGCGCTCCAGTCCCCAGCGATAATCCGACATGCCATCCTCAGTGCCGCTGACGTCGCCCTGGGTATTCGGATGCACAGTCAAACCATTGGGATCGCGAAACGACCACTCCACCGGGAAGTATTCCTTGATAGCCACCCAGGCATCCAAATGGGTATCAAGCGCCTTGTAGGTTACGCCAAAGCCGCCTGCTCCCAGAGTCGACTCAATACGGTACTCGTCCAGCATACAACCGGCGGGAAGAGCATTAGCGCGGCGGCCGCTGCTCTTGAAGGGTGTGGACGAAGAGGTGATGGTCATAAAAGCGAGCTAATCGGGTTAGAACGATAATCTCAAAAATCAAAAATCCGCGTGGACATTCGACATTCAGCTTCTGGTGCGACGCCAGGCGTTCAACCCGGCGCTACGCTGTTAACCTAGAGCTGCTCCTGATATTTTTCGAAATGTCGCGCTTTGGCCTGGCCGATCCAGTCGTCTCGGCGGATACGCCCAAACGACTTGATCGCTGCTTCAACTCGATCAATATCGACATCACTCAGCGTTGCTAATTCCTGATAACGGGAGATGCCGCAAGCATTCAGCTTTTTTTCCAGGGCCGGGCCGATACCCGTGATGAGTTTAAGATCGTCGGGTTCAACACGCACCGGTTTGGCGGGTATTCTGACCAGAGCCGGTTTGAGCGCAGCTTCAACTGGAGCCGATTCCG
>JAGRHM010000118.1:784-2738 GCA_020445005.1 Candidatus Competibacteraceae bacterium
TCCGGGGCAGCTTCAACTGGAGCCGGTTCCAGTGGTGGAACCGATTTCGCTGTTGCGACTGGTTCAGCGGCCGGCGGTTCAGGCGCCGCCTTAACCTGGGATTTAGACGCTTTGGCCGGTCTCCTCCCCACCTCAGGTCCCGCAGGCGAAGGCGGGGGATTAGCCCAGTCCGGGTAAGTGAACCCACCCCGACGCAACACCGCGAAATACTCATCCCACCACTGGTTCTGGGTTTGAATCCAGCGTTGCAATACATCCTCCATTTGTTGCACCCAGGAGGCCATAACCTCTGGCGTCCCTTGTTCATTAGCCACCTTATGCACCCATTGCTCAACCCAGCTTGCTTCCTGTTGCAGCGTTTTTTTAACTGCTGACTCCCAGGTCGCCAGATTCTTGAGATAGGTTTCCCGCCAGGCTTCAACACCGGCTGGCGGCTGAAAGGGCACAGCGGAACAAAGACTTTCCCAGAGACGTTTCTGGGCATCGGTCCAGCTTTTGAAAATATCTTCGTTGATCCACGGCTTCACGTTGCTAACCTCTAGCATTTATGACAAGGTCAGAATTAGCTATAGTGTAGCGGTTTTCCCTGCGTTTCACTCCACCGGGGCTGTTGATTTCTCCCATAAAGCGGGCGGGAAAATCACTTCACCCGCATCCCCGGTTCCGCGCCGCTGTCAGGGCTTAGCAGATAAATGCCGCTACCGCCGCTTGCGGCCAAAACCATGCCTTCGGAAACGCCAAAGCGCATTTTGCGCGGAGCCAAGTTGGCGACTATCACCGTCAGGCGCCCTTGCAGGTCTTCCGGGGCATAGGCCGACTTGATCCCGGCGAACACCTGACGAATCTCGCCGCCCAGATCCAGTTCCAATCGCACCAGTTTGTCAGCGCCAGCGACAGCCTCAGCCTTGATAATTCGCGCCACGCGCAGGTCAATTTTGGCAAAATCATCAAGGGTGATAGTGGGATTGATCGGATCATCCATCAGCGGCCCGGAGGGCGAAGCAGGCTCTTCTCCAGTAGGCGCATCACTCTCTCTGGACTCGTCAACCATCGCGGTGATTTGCGCCATATCCACGCGCTGCATCAAGGGCCTGAATTCGCCGATCACATGATCGAGCAAGGGCGTTTCCAGGTGGCTCCAGCGCAGCGGCGGGATTTGCAGGAACTGTTCGACCTGGGCGGCCAAGCCCGGCAACACTGGCTTGAGGTAAATAACCAGCGCCCGGAACAGGTTCAGACCCAGGCTGCACACCGCTCGCACCTCGTCCCCGCTGTCGGGTTGTTTGGCCAACGTCCATGGCTTGCGTTCATCGATATACTGATTCGCACGGTCGGCCAGCGCCATGATCTCGCGCATGGCGCGACCAAATTCCCGCCCTTCGTAGGCTTGGGTAATGGACGCCCCGGCGGCGGCAAACTCGGCATACAACGCCGGTTCGGCCAGATTGTCGGCCATGCGACCCCCGGAGCGACGGGTGATGAAACCAGCGCAACGGCTAGCGATATTGACCAGTTTGCCGACCAGATCGCTGTTGACCCGGTGCAGGAAATCCTCGAAATTCAGGTCCAGGTCATCAATGCCATCATTCAGTTTGGTCGCGAAGTAGTAGCGCAGGTATTCCGGACGCAGATGGTGGAGATAGGTGCGAGCCTTGATGAAGGTGCCGCGCGATTTGGACATCTTCTGCCCATCGACGGTTAAAAAACCGTGGCAATGCACGGCCGTTGGTTTACGGAAACCGGCGCCGGTCAGCTCCGCTGGCCAGAATAGGATATGAAAATAAGCGATGTCCTTGCCAATGAAGTGATAAACCTCGGCAGCGCTGTCCGGACTCCAGAAATCATCGAAACACAGATGGGTGCGGTCGCAATAATTCTGGAAGCTGGCCATGTAGCCAATGGGCGCATCCAGCCAGACGTAAAAGTATTTGCCGGGCGCGTCGGGAATCTCGAA
>JAGRHM010000119.1 GCA_020445005.1 Candidatus Competibacteraceae bacterium
CTTCGACCACATTGCGAATATCGGCAACCACCGGTTCCGGACAGTCACGGCTAAAGTTGACCCCGGTTATATGCCAGTCATCTTGATTGGCGCCGGTGACAAAATCCGCCATATTCGCCACGGTGCGGTCGGCAATGACCGTCCCGACAAACCCGATCGGTCCCAGGGAGCCAGGATGAGCGCCAAACGCCGCGTGAATCGCTTCGGGACTGGCAAAGGCTGGCGGTTCTTTCACTTGCGGCAGTTTTCCCGCCTTGATCAAATTCACCTCATGATCGCCGCGCACCAGCAGGAGCACCGGTTGCCCATCTTCCCCATCCACGACGACCGCTTTCACTGTGCGTTCAGCGGGAATGTTGAGGAAGGCGCACAATTCGGCAATGGTCTTGATCCCCGGCGTAGGCACTCGGGTCAGCGTCTCGTTCGATGCCGGCCGCTCACCGACCGGCGCTACGGCTTCGGCCATTTCAACATTGGCGGCATAATCGCTGCCGGTGGAAAAGGCGATAGCGTCTTCACCGGAATCGGCCAGGACATGAAATTCGTGGGAGCGCGCGCCACCGATGCTGCCCGTGTCGGCTAACACCGCGCGGAATTTGAGATCAAGCCGGCTGAAGATGCGCGCATAAGCCTGATACATGGCCTCGTAAGTTTCCTGCAACGAGGGCTGGTCGATGTGGAAGGAATAAGCGTCCTTCATTAGAAACTCACGCGCCCGCATCACGCCGAAACGCGGGCGAACCTCGTCGCGGAACTTGGTCTGAATCTGGTAATAATTAACCGGCAACTGCCGATAGCTTTTGATCTCGCGGCGGAACAGATCGGTAATCACTTCCTCGTGCGTCGGCCCGAAACAGAAGTCACGCTCATGGCGATCCCTGATCCGCAACAATTCGGGGCCGTACTTTTGCCAACGACCCGATTCCTGCCATAGCTCCGCCGGCTGCACGGCGGGCATGGATAATTCCAGGGCGCCGGCCCGGTTCATCTCCTCTCGCACCACCGCCTCGACCTTGCGCAACACGCGCAGACCCAGCGGCAACCAGGTATAAATGCCCGCAGCCAGCTTGCGAATCAAGCCGGCCCGCAACATGAGCTGGTGGCTGACCACCTCGGCATCAGCCGGGGTTTCCTTGACGGTGAACAGCGGAAAACGGGATACGCGCATGAATCTTCGACCTTGTAAAACACATTAGGGATTGCAGAAATAATCCTGGTCTTTTTGGGCTTTCTGCAACTCCGTCGCGCGATCCTCAGCGTTCAGAGTCACCTTGTTACCCTTGGCATCGGCTCTCACGACCGGCCGGTCGCCTTGCAGGACTTCTACATTCTTCTTGGCGATTTCGCAGTTTTTGGTGCGTTGATCTTCCGCTTCTTTTTTCGCCTGTTCCTGTTGTTCCTGAGTCTTGGCCTCCTCCTCCGCCAATTTCTGGGCCAGTTCCTCCTGCTCCTTGGTCAAGTCGCGACCGGCCTCGGCCCCAAGCGCCGCGCCGCCGGGTTTACGCACCGTTTCGTAGGGGATACCGCTCGGCGGCGGCAATTCGGAATACTGTGGCTGGCCCTGGTCGTCGGTCCACTTGTAAATGAATTGCTGAGCCTGAGTATTGACCATCAGCCCGCAACTACCCACTAGCGCCATGCATAACAGTGTTCGTTTTAACATCACAAAATCTCCCATCACGTTGAAATTTTGGGAAGGCGGTCGCCACACTGAAGTGATTAACGCCTTGCGAGCATTCTCCAATAATCCGACGGGATTTTGCTGGAAAATAAACTTGTGTAGTATAGCGAGTCCGCAAGGCCCGCGCTTGACGTGTACTTGACGGTTCATGGCGGGTTGCGCCCGCCGGGGATAACCCCTACCGCACGGCGGCGATCCCGCCCAGTCGCGACCCCGGCAGCCACCTTAAGACTACGCCATGATGCCCGGTACCTTGGCAAAGGTGTATCTTGCTAATTGGCATTTTATAAACTAACCCCGATTTATCAGGAGGAGTCCACCCCGTGGAACCGATCACTGGCGCTGAAATTCTGGTCCGCTGCCTTCAGGAAGAAGGCGTTGAATGCATGTTTGGCTATCCGGGCGGTGCGGTCCTGCACATCTACGACGCCCTGTACGTTCAAGAAAAAATCAAGCACGTTCTGGTCCGTCATGAACAGGCCGCAGTCCACGCTGCCGAGGGTTACGCCC
>JAGRHM010000120.1 GCA_020445005.1 Candidatus Competibacteraceae bacterium
GCGTTTCCTTCAGGTTCGTGGTAATACACCCTTTCGATGGTAAGTAAAACTGGATCGATGAACCTAGCATGGTTTGGCTAACGTGAGGTCATCATGGCGGACAGCGATTTGTTGATTATTGGCGCCGGGATCAGCGGCCTAAGCATGGCGCACTATGCCGCGGCTGCCGGGTGGAGCGTACAGATTCTGGAAAAGGAGCATCGGATCGGAGGATGCCTGCATTCACATCGCTTTACGGGCTCGCTCGATGGGTTCTGGTTGGAGTTGGGCGCACATAGCGCGTTCAATTCCTACAGTCATCTTCTGGCGATCCTGGAATCGCTCCATGCGCTTGAGCGCTTGCGGCCCCGCGCCAAGGTCGGTTTCCGCCTGTTCGCGGATGGCGCAGTCCGCCGCATTCCCACCCAGTTATCATTTTCTGAACTGTTGCTGGCACCGTTCCGCTTACTGGGTTTAATCAAAACCGGGCGCAGCGTGGCTGAATATTATGGTCATATCGTCGGGCCGCGTAATTACGCAGCGGTCTTCGGACCCGCGTTCAGCGCCGTGATCTGTCAATCAGCCGACGAGTTTCCCGCCGACGCCCTGTTCAACCCACGCCCCCGACGCAAAGAGGTCCCGCGTGGTTTTACCTTGCCGGGGGGGGTGCAAACCCTGGCGGAGATTGTGGCGGGATCATCCGGCGTTCGCGTTGCACTGGGTCAGACGGTAACCGATATTCAACACCAGGGTGAGCGGTTTGTCGTTCGAACCGACAGTGGCGATTACACCACCCGCGCCCTGTGTCTGGCAACGCCCGTTGCAGTGACGACCCAGTTGCTGCGACCCGAATTTCCGGAGGTGGCCGAACCTCTCATGGAGGTGAAAACCGCGACGGTGGAAACAGTCGGGGTGGCGATTCCAAAATCCCGGTTAACTTTGCCGTTGGTGGCAGGGTTGATTGGCCGCAATGAACCATTCCTTTCCGTCGTTTCCCGCGATACCGTCCCGGATCCATCGTATCGAGGATTCACTTTTCATTTTCGGCCAGGGAGGCTTGATGAGGCGGGGAAACGGGATTGCATCGCCCGGGTTCTGGGGGTGCCCGGCGATTTGCCGGCATCAATGAATATGATTGAAAAGCTCAATCAGTTACCGGCCTTGCGGGTTGGCCACGGGGAGCGAGCGCAGGCCATTGACGGGTTGTTGGCGGGCAGCCGGCTGGCGTTGACCGGCAACTATTTCACCGGCATCGCCATTGAGGATTGTGTTGCTCGCTCGCGCCAGGAGTTCGCGCGTCTGCAACATGAGTTGGAAAGGATATGCCCCCCCTGTGTCAAGGGGGGAACTCAGAACCTGCGGTGGTTTAAAAAGAAGGCGTGATGGTTGTCGTTTCGCCGGCCGATGCGGACAGGTTATCGCCGGCAGACCAGGTTTCGGTGTTGTCGTTGAGCAGGAACTTGAATGAAATGACTCCCTCAGTCATTTCATTCGTGGTCCATACCCAGACATCATTTTCAACGTTCTTCATCAGTGCGCCAGCATCCCAGGAGAGACCGGCGCCTTCGCCACGAATGTAGAGGTTGTTGCCAAAGCCGGCGTCGTATTTGGCCACGATGACGGTGACGACAGAATCGGCGCGTTTGCCGGAGACCGGGACTTTGGTTTCGACAGCGGCTTTAGCGGCTTTGCCCTTGGCGGAGGTGGTTGATTTTTCAGCCTTAGCTGGGGTGGCGGCTGGTTTTTCAGCAGCCTTGGCTGGACTAGCGGCTGCCGCAGCTGGTTTTTCAGCAGCCTTGGCTGGAGCAGGGGCTGCGGCGGCTGGTTTTTCAGCAGCCTTGGCTGGAGTGGCGGTTGCCGCAGCCGGTTTTTCAGCAGCCTCGACCGGGTTTGCGGCAGGCGCGGCCTTGGCCGTGGCCGTAGCTTTGGCGGCGGGCTTGGCGGCGGCCTGCGCCACAGTCGGTTTAGCGGCTTCCTCGGACTTGACGGGTACGGCGGGCGTTACCTTTGCAGGTTCAGCCTTGGTAGCGGATTTCGTGGTTCCCGCCTTGACCGGCGTTCCGGTCGGCTCTTTTTTCTTTGGCATAAATCACTCCTCTGAATCGCTTGATGAATTTCAAGGCGCGACGGGGTATTTTGCCGACGCTGCGACTGAATTGAGTCTAACTCAAGCTTGAAGCAGTCTCCAAGCCATAAGCGGCGTAAATCAGGAAAATGGCCGCGTTGCTCATAAATTTAGCTCAAATTTTTTTTCAATGTGGTCAGATTGAGGATGTAGTCAGACGTTCGTTTTGCAAACGATCTGCAGGTCGTTCATTTCTTTACAGTGAAACTTAGCAACCGGCGGGTTGCTTAGTGTTTAGCGCAATATGCTTCAGCGCCGCCTCTACCGCCTCCACCCCTGCCGTACGTCCACAGGCCAACTCACTCAAGGTCCGTCGCCAGGCCCGCACGCCCGGGATGCCCTGAAATAATCCCAGGATGTGTCGGGTCATGCAATGGAGCGGCGTACCTTTCCGCAATTGATCTTCTATGTAAGGAAGGAACGCTTCGACTGCCTGATGACGACTTAACGGCAGCGCGTTCGATCCAAAAAACTGCCTGTCCACGCCAGCCAACAGATACGGATTCTCATAAGCCGCCCGCCCGATCATCACCCCATCGACTGCAGATAGTTGTTCCGTCGCTTGATCCAGCGTGGTGAGTCCCCCATTCAACACCACGGTCAGCTTGGGAAAATCCCGCTTTAATCGCTGCACGACCTCATAACGCAGAGGTGGAATCTCCCGGTTTTCCTTTGGACTTAAACCTTGCAACCAAGCCATGCGCGCATGAATGATAAACGCTTGGCAACCGCCCGCCGCCACGCGACCGACAAAATCCGCTAACTCCTCGTAGGAATCTCGCCCGTCAATCCCGATCCGGGTTTTCACCGTTACCGGCACATCCACCGTCGCCCGCATCGCCGCCACACATTCGGCTACCAGCGCTGGCTCCGCCATCAGACACGCTCCGAATCGGCCTGCTTGCACCCGGTCGCTGGGGCAACCGACATTCAAATTGACCTCGTCGTAACCCCAGTCCACCGCAATCCGCGCACACTGGGCCAGCTCATCGGGATCGCTGCCGCCCAGTTGCAAAGCCAGAGGGTGTTCAGCCGGATCATACGCCAGCGCGCGCTGTCGATCGCCGCGCAGCATCGCGCCAGTGGTTACCATCTCTGTATAAAGCAGAACCTGTCGACTGAGCAGACGCAAGAAAAACCGACAGTGCCGGTCCGTCCAGTCCAACATCGGAGCAATCGAAATCAGGCGGTTTAACATGGCGAACCTGATTTGCTCTGTATTAAATCTTTGCCCCGACAGATGAGGGCATTTTGGTCACGCACGGCTTCGACTGCTTCCCGAATCAATACAGGCCCGCGATAAATCAGACCGGTATAAAGTTGTATCAGACTGGCGCCGGCCGCAATTTTGGCCGCTGCATCGGCTCCGCTCAAAATGCCGCCGGCGGCGATAATCGGTAGCTCGCCCTTTAGAATATCTGCTAATCGCCGCACTATTTCCGTAGAACGCGCCATCAACGGCGCACCGCTTAAACCACCTGCTTCCTCAGCATAAGGTAAGCAATCAACACCAGCGCGGGAAAATGTGGTGTTGGTGGCGATCACTGCATCCAGACCGTAACGGAGCAATGCCTGTCCTACCGTAACCAGATCTGTATCCGCCAAATCTGGCGCGATTTTGATGGCGAGTGGGACATAACGACCATAGCGGTCCGCCAGGCGTTGCTGTTCCGCTTTCAATGCAGCCAGTAATTGATTAAGCGCCTGGCCATATTGCAGATCACGCAGACCCGGCGTATTGGGCGAGGAAATATTCACGGTGACATAACTGGCCCAAGGGTAGACCTTACGTAAACCTGATAAATAATCTTCCGTCGCCTGTGTCACTGGCGTGTCCGCATTCTTGCCAATGTTAATGCCCAGTACGCCCTTGAAATCGGCTCTTCGCGCTTGTTCCACTAAATAATCGACGCCCTGGTTATTGAAACCCATGCGGTTGATTAACGCGCGGGCCTTTGGCAACCGGAACATGCGCGGTTTTGGGTTGCCTGGCTGTGGATGGGGCGTGACCGTTCCAATTTCGATAAAACCGAATCCTAGCGTTTCCCAAGCTCTGATGCACTCACCGTTCTTGTCCAGACCCGCCGCTAGCCCGACGGGGTTGGGAAAGCTCAGCCCCATTACCTGAACTGGCGCGGCTGGAACGCGACGCATAAAGAGCGCTTTCATAGGAAACGAGGGTGTAATACGCAAAAAAGCGCTCATCCACTGGTGAGCGTTTTCAGGATCAAGTTGGAACAGCAGGGTGCGCAGGCAACGATAAAACATTGAAATTCTCACTTAAGTCACAAAATTGATTGATGGCGACGGTTAGCGGGTTCCAGAACTGGTGTAACCGGAAAAATTTTTGTTGAGTAAATAGTATTCATTATTTCAAATTTTTTGTAATATTATGCTCAAGAATGGTTCCATGCATGGCCAATGAAGCGATTTGGCCCTAATGACGAACCGTAATGAAGAGCTGCCCGACCCGTGAGCCAGTATGAAAGCCGTTCTTATTTCGGTATTATATGTTTGATTTTAATAAAAAAATCAAACAAAAAGCAATATCTTTCGTTCGGCCTCGACGTGGTAATTGTCGATATTGCGTGACTATTAAAATGACCTTGAAAGCAACCTCCATGAGACAGCAAGGTCGAGAATCTTCCAGACGATGATAAAAGGTAGGTAAATTCGATGCGCAAGCTTCTGATTTTGAGTACGGGAACGATCGAAGAAACATTACTCCAAAAGATCGCGGCGGCTGACTGGGAAATTTATTGGGCTGACGAGCCAGGCTTAGCCAGGACCTTGTTGACGGAACACAAATTCGAGGTCGGGCTGGGCATTTTGTTCAGTTGCGAATCGGAGCGTTCTGTGCAATGGCTTGCTGATCTCATCGTAGCCCGTCGCAAGATGCAATGGGTGCTGGCGTTGTCCCGCCAATGCATCGATCGCAAACACCTCTCCAGCATTGTCGCCGAGCGCTGCTACGATTACCATACATTGCCTGTTGATGCACAACGCCTGGTTGTTACCCTAGGTCATGCCTATGGCATGGCGACCCTGAACGAGAATACGCTCCGGCAACAACGCGAACTTGAATCACAATATGGGATGATTGGTAACAGCGCCGTCATGCAAACGCTGTTTCGCGGAATTCAGAAAGCCGCTGAGGTCGATGTGCCGGTGTTGATTACTGGTGAGAGCGGCACCGGCAAGGAGCAAACCGCCCGTTCTATCCATGATTATTCGGTCCGGGCAGTATCGCCGTTTGTGGTGATGAACTGTGCGGCTTTGTCGCCGAACCTGATTCAGTCCGAATTGTTCGGCCATGAAAAAGGCGCGTTTCCTGGGGCTAATGAACGCCATGTCGGCCTGATGGAATCCGCGAATGGCGGCACCGTATTTCTGGATGAGATTGGCGATCTAGCGCCAGAACTGCAAGCCAATTTGCTGCGCTTTTTGGAAGAGAAGAAAATTCGCCGGGCCGGCGGCACCAAGCCGATTCCTACCGATGTCCGGCTTATCACGGCGACCAATACCCATCTCGAACAATCCGTGCATGAAGGTCGGTTCCGCGAGGATCTATACTATCGGCTCAATGTGTTGCATTTGCGCACGCCAGCCCTGCGCGAGCGCAAAGCCGACGTCGAACTGTTAGCGCGACACTTCTTTGCTAAGTTTTCCGCTGAAACGCGCACCTCGGCCAAGGGGTTCAGCCGCGATGCGCTGGAAGT
>JAGRHM010000121.1:0-1679 GCA_020445005.1 Candidatus Competibacteraceae bacterium
ACGATGTGCGCTATTTCTATCCCTACTACCTGTCCGGACCGGATGCGCTGTTCTGGCGTTCGGGCTGGCCCGTTACCGATGTGCAGCACAGCGTCACCCTGCTCAACCCGTTTTCGACCGATCGGATCGGCAAGGACATCGAAACCTGGGGGCATGTC
Source organism: Candidatus Competibacteraceae bacterium (assembly GCA_020445005.1). Lineage (GTDB taxonomy): Bacteria > Pseudomonadota > Gammaproteobacteria > Competibacterales > Competibacteraceae > UBA2383. The sequence goes on from JAGRHM010000121.1 coordinate 159, forward strand.
TATCCGCGCCACGGCTTTATCAATCATGATCATCCGGGCCGCGTCGCGGTCGTCGCCGCCGCGCGCAGCGCGTCTCTGGTCGCGGACGGGAATGTGCCGCTGCGGCCGAAGTTGACGTCCGCCTATGCGCACGGCGACTGGCAAAATCTTTCCCCGGAACCCACGGCCTATTGCACCGCGAATATCGCCGATCTCCCCACGCCGATCGATCCGGAAGGGGGCTATGCCCATAATATCTGGCCGCGCTTCGAGTGTCCCCTGAGCGAAATTGGCATTTTTGTAGCTTTTATTCCGTTTCGCTACTGTTTTACATTCTGAGCGACGCTCATGCGCTGCACGGTCAGTTTCAGCAGCATCAGGATGCCCTGATCGGACAGCCAGGGAGCGCCCTGGCGTAAGGCGCGCATCGCCAGGGCCGCCAGGTCATAGCTATCCGCCGGACCGACCGGGACCGCCAACACGCCGCGCTCTTTTTGAAACAGCCGCACAAAGAGGTGGCTGCCCTGGTGTTCGATCTCCAGACCCTTGTTCTGCGCCGGGCCGTGATTCTTATAGGTGCAGCGCGGGAGCAGGCCCAACACGGTCGCCGTCACCACCGGCAACTCCTCGCGCGTCAACTGGAGCGTTAGCTTGCGCGGCCAATCGTAGGCGCGCGGCCCGGTAGCAGGCGCGGCTTCAAGGCGCAGCGTGGGTTCGTCCTGACGGGTCACGTCGGTCTCGATGCACAATGCGGCTTTGCTGCTGTAGACGCGGCATTGGACGCGATCCAGGCGCGCGGGCGTCGCCCCTGGACGCGCAGCGATTGAACGCGCCGGAGCCGGAGCCGTGGGAGGCGGCGGTGTGGATGCCGGAGCCGTATCGGCGTTCGGCGTCGCCTCTGGACGCCGAGCGGCTGGACGGGCCGGCGCCGGCGTCGCGGGCGTCGCTGTGGGACGATAGGGTACAGGTGTCGGAACGGTATCGGCGTTCGGCGTCGCCCCTGAGCGCGGAGCGGCTGAACGGGTCGGAGTCGGCGTCGGAGCCGTATTCACGTTCGGCGTCGCCGCTGGACGCAGCGCGGTGGAACGCGCTGGAGCCGGAACCGGAGCCGTGGAGGGTGCCGGTGAGGCCAGAGGCGGCGGTGCGGCAGCCGGTCGGTTGGATAAGTGCCGCAGCAAGAACAGCCACGCACCGTTCTGGCCGCGCTCGGCTTGTCCCAAGGCATGGGTGAGGCGCTCCAGCGTAATGCCTTCGGGCAGCGCCTGGGGATTGGCCACTACCGGCAATTGACAAGCCGCCAACCGGGTATTCAGGGTATTGAAGTCCAACATGCTGAAGCTCCTGATTCAATGAAGAATAGAGATAACTCCAGCATCGCATCGCCGCCCCGGTTGGCCAGCGCCGCCGAACCGGCGAAGCGCGATGCAGGCTCTAAGCCCACGGCAATCCATCCAACGCCACGGGCGGCGCAAACGGAATGTCGTCATCGAATCCGCCCCCCGCGGCCACCATGGCATCGCTCCCGGCCGCCGCCGGCCGGGC
>JAGRHM010000121.1:1792-3545 GCA_020445005.1 Candidatus Competibacteraceae bacterium
TCTTGCCACTTGCGCGTTTGCAGCTTGCCTTCCACGTAAATCTGCGACCCCTTCCGTAAATACTGGCCGGCGATTTCCGCCACGCGCCGAAAAAACACCAGGCGATGCCACTCGGTTCGTTCCTGGCGTTCGCCGGTGGTTTTGTCTTTCCACGCCTCGGTCGTGGCGACATTGACCGTGGCGACCGATGCGCCGTCGGCCAAGAACCGCACGTCCGGGTCCGCGCCCAAGTGCCCGATCAGCATAACGCGATTTAAAGAAGCCATGGCAAATCTCCTATACTGATGATTTAAATATCTTTATACCCCAAAAAAGCCGCTTAACCAGCGCCAACGCAAAACAGTTCGGTTTGCGCCGAAATGCCCAATGCCTGCTCAATCGCCACGCGATGCCGGTGAAAATGCCGCGCCAGACCCTTGGGCATTCCGCCTGTCGTACCATGATTGCTGTCGTAGGTCGGCCATTCCTCGTCCTTCCACCATTGCACATCGCCCACCCGCCGCCAGCGGTGGCGCGTGCAGCGGCCGTAAAATTCAGTCTGATAAACGTCCAGCACCCATTCGTGCTTGCCCAAGATGATGGGTGGCGTGGTGTAATAGATCGTTTCTTGAAACATAATAATTTCCTCGTCCACACTTTTTTCAAACGGTTTTAAACGGCGGTTCCCCTTGTTTTCTCACGACGTGCCGGGTGTATTTTTCCAACAGTCCGCGTAGCGTTTCGCCCGCTTCCCGGTTGTCGCCGTCGTAAAACCACGCGAACAGGGCGTGATCGAATATCTGGCAATCTTTGTGATCGCCATAAATATTGGCAAGGACTTCGGTAATCACCGTATCGTCCACCAAGCCCTGCTGCTTCCAGGCATTAAAATACGCCTCAAAAGCGGCATCCCGCCGCTGCTGTTGTTCTTGCTGTTCGTCTATTTGATCTCGCGCGATAGCGAACAGATTTTGGATCAATAAAGGGTTGCTGTGTTGATAATAACCCGTTGAGGCCATGTGCTAATCCTCCCGTGCATTCAATGATTATTTTGACCTTATCACGGGTTTTAATTGAAGAAAGGCGCGCGTTTTTCTATGCCCCGCACCTTGAATACTCTGGCGTCGTTGCGGCGCTGGGGCCGAGCGGGTCTTCCAACCGGAACGTCACCGCCCACCGATGGCGCGCGATGGGATCGCCCGGCAGGATGGCAACCCCCGCCAGCCAAAACCCGCCCACACCTGGGGATCAATGCGCAACGGCTGGACGCTGAGCGTGCGGACATCCATCAGTGCGCCGTGCATCGCCACGCGCCCTTGCCGGAACAGCATCCACAGCAGACTTTGTGCGACATCCGCGACCAGGCGGTTGATCGGCAGCCATTGCCGGGTCAGCGATTCCGCCGCCGAGCAGGACGGTTGGCGCTGCATCCGGTCATCCCGCGTGGCCAATTCGGGATAAAGTTGAAACACGTTGGGAATCCAGTCTTCCGCGCCGCCGCGCCAATGGCCCAGGACGATCTGCGCCTGGGTATCCGAATTGCCGGTATCCAGCCAGAACACCGGCGCATGACAGGGATTGGCGCTCATCCGCACCGCCTGACCGATCCGGGCGCGGACGGATGCCTGATCCACTGCCGTGAGGATCAGGTCGTAGGCGGCGAGTTCGGCGTGCTGGATCGGAAACCGTTGGGGAACCGCCCTCCAATCCAGGCCCATGATCAGGTTGGCGCGTTGCACCAGGGTCTCGGCTTTGTTCTGACCCACGTCCTGCG
>JAGRHM010000121.1:3724-4489 GCA_020445005.1 Candidatus Competibacteraceae bacterium
CGCTGCATCCAGACTTCGGGAAGAGATAAGGCCGTTGGCATCGGGAGGAGGCTCCGGGGTGGCTTGCGATAAAGTCAGCTTCCCATGGAACCGATTTTTAGCCAGCAACACGGGCGTGCGGTCCGGTTGTCGCTCGCCATTTCCGGTATAATTAAAAAATGATCTGTGCAACGCTTTAGGGGAACATTTAATGGATGCCCTCGAACTGAACGCCATTGCTCACAACGGAACCGTGACCGTGACCCTCCCCGATCGCTACCGTCAAGCCTGGGATGAACAAGCGGTCCGAGTCATTTTGCTGAAAGAAGGCCCGATCCAGGCACCCTCGAAAGGTTCTCTCCTGGCGAAACTCCGTCAAGTCAAAATTTCCGCGCCGGCGGATTTCTCGGAAAACATCGACGCCTATTTGACGGGCGAGAAGAATGCGTGAAGCGTTGTTCGTTGATACAGGGTATGTCATTGCCCTGATTAACGAAAACGACCAGCACCATGCCCGTGCGTTGGCGCTCTCCCAGCGCTATGAGGATCATCCCCTTGTCACCACCGATGCCGTGCTTCTGGAAATTGGCAACGCCCTGTCCCGGATTGCCCGACGGGAAGCCACTCAAGTCCTGCACTATTTCCTCCACGCCGACGAAGTCACCGTCGTGCAACTCACCCCCGAACGCTTCAATCGGGCCTTGAATCTATATGACCGTTACCAGGACAAAAGCTGGGGACGGGTCGATTGCCTCTCTTTCGAGGTGATGCGGGAACGGGGACTCT
>JAGRHM010000122.1 GCA_020445005.1 Candidatus Competibacteraceae bacterium
AAATGCTGGCCGTTGCCCGCCGCCACGACATGGATCATGCCGTTGGCGGCGGTCTCTTGCAGGGCCACGATGCGCGCATCGCGTCTCGAATACGGATAAGGCGAACCGTAGCTGTGATTCTTGATGTGGATTTCTCGATCACCAAAATAAATCGCGTCCACGAAGCGATCGAGGGTCGAGACCACGCCGCCCAGCTCCGCAGGATCGCCCAGCTCCGAAGGCGCAAAGGTATTGGCGAGCGGGACGCGCAAGCCGGCAATGGACGCATACGGCGCGACCCCGGTGACGCCCAGACCGTTGCCGCCTCGGGCCGCCGCGACACCGGCGACCGCCGTGCCATGCGGATAGTAACCGGAGCCGGTAAAAAGGTTCGGTGACGGATCGTCATCGTCATGGACAAAATCGTAACTGAGCGTCGGCCGTACCACGAGATCGGGATGGGTCATCTCTACCCCGGAATCGACCACGCCGATGACCACGCCGGTACCCGCTGCCCCTTGTTGCCAGGCATCGGGTGCATCGATGTGTATCCAGCCGAAATCGTTGTACAGGTGCCATTGGCCGGCGTGAACGCCCGTTTGCGGATAAAAATAGTTTTCAAATGGAGTAAACGGCGGAATGGGGGGCAGATCCGGTGCATTCCAGCAATGCGGTTCCTCCCAAGGATCGCCACACGGTTGGGCTTCCTCGGTCAGGGCCACTACGTAGCGGTTATTGAACGCTTGGGTCACCGCCCGATCCTGGCGAAGGAGCGGCAGCAGTTGACGGGCGTCCTCGACGGAAGGGGTGGCGAAAACATAGGCATCGTCTTTGCCCACCAGCTTGCGCCGGATCTTCAGGCCATAGTGGGCGGCCCACGGCTCGGCATCGGTTTTTTCCGCCAAATACACCAGCAGTTCGGGGGATTCCTGACCGTTCATGCGCAACACCGGATCTTTGATGTCGGCGTGCGCGGGCGCATTGATCAGGCTGACGTTGAACGCCACCGTGCAGGCCAGCACGGGAATCGAACGAACGGGACGGGGAAGCAGGGACATGGCAGGGCTCCTCGGGGGGGTTGTCCAGAAATCAAATCGGAAGAAACCTTCCGGATAGCTCTGAAATTAGCGAACCCCATGCCAATTTATAATAATATGATTATTATCATAAATCGTGGTTCATCGGATCAATGGACGGGGTCATACTGGCCTATTGGACCAATAGGGTCTGATTCCCGAGCGTGCGCAACACGGCCCCGTGGGCGCGAAGCGGCCATGAGCGGTCCGCAGGCCACTCAACACGGATTCTCACTCGTTTATTGGGTATTGCCGTTTCGAGCATGCTTGCGCCCCAAGAGATGCCACCTTTTGAGGCGTAGGTCATGCTTTCACTCCGATGCCAGGAGGGATGGAATTTCACCCTCATGGGTATCGCGACACGCTCTCTTCAGTGCTACCGCCAGGGCAGACCGTCGGGGGCCACGGGTCGCGCAAAGGGAATATCGTCATCAAATCCGCCTCCCGCATCCACCCCGGCTTCGGCTCCGGCCGCCATCGGCCGGGCCGCATCGGGCATGGGACGGGCCGACGGCGCGGGGCGCGGCATCCCCGGCACGGCTTCGGCTTTCTTATCCAGCATTTTCAGCTCATTGACGACGACTTCGGTCGTGTACCGTTCCGCGCCTTGGGTATCCTGCCATTTGCGCGTTTGCAGTTTCTCTTCCACATGAATCTGCGATCCCTTGCGTAAATACTGACCGGCAATTTCCGCCACGCGCCGGAAAAACACCAGGCGGTGCCACTCGGTTTTTTCCTGACGTTCGCCGGTCGTTTTGTCTTTCCACGTCTCGGTCGTCGCCACATTCACCGTGGCGACGGGCGTGCCGTCGCTGAAAAAACGCACGTCTGGATCCGCGCCCAAATGCCCAATCAGCATAACGCGATTTAAAGAAGCCATGATAACCTCCAAAATTAACAGGTTCTATTCAGTGATACGCGAAGAAAGCCGCTTAACCAGTCCCAATCCCAACTCAAAACAGTTCGGTTTGCGCTGAAATGCCCAATGCCTGTTCAATCGCCGCGCGATGCCGGTGAAAATGCCACGCCAGACGCTTCGGTAATCCGCCCGTCGCGCCATTATTGCTGTCGTAGGTGGGCCACTCCTCGTCCTTCCGCCATCGCACATCGCCGACTCGCCGCCCGCGGTGGCGCGTCAAGGGACCATAAAAATCATCTTTGTAAACATCTAAGACCCATTCGTGCTTGCCCAGGACGATGGGCGGCGTGGTGTCATCAATTGTTTCGTCGAGCATCTTGATCGCCTCTAAAAATCTTGGGTTAGTGGGATGGGTGGCGCCAGCCGAAGCCGGCCCATATTTCAGGATCGGTGCATAATGGATGAACGCTGAGCGTGGCCAAATCGACGAACGCGCCATGCGGTTCCAGCCGCCCTTGACGGAACAGCATCCACAGTAGACTTTGCGCAACATCCGCCACCAGCCGGTTGATCGGCAGCCATTGCCGGGTCAACGATTCCGCCGCCGAACAGGACGGTTGGCGTTGCGCCCGGTCATCCTGCGCGGCCAGTTCGGGATACAGTTGGAAGACATTGGGAATCCAGGCGGCGCGGTCGGAATGACGCCAATGGCCGAAAATCACTTGCGCTTCGGTCGCGGAATTGCCGGTATCCAGCCACAGAATGGACGAACGTCCCGCAGCGACGCCGGAGAATGCCGCCCGGCCGATCCGGGCGCGAACGGATGCCTGATCCACCGCCGTCACAATCAGGTCGTAGGCGGCGAGTTCGGCGTGCTGGATCGGAAACCGTTGGGGAACCGCCCTCCAATCCAGGCCCATGATCAGATTAGCGCGTTGCACCAAGGTCTCGGCTTTGTTCTGACCCACGTCCTGCGGCCAGAAGGCTTGCCGTCCGATGTT
>JAGRHM010000123.1 GCA_020445005.1 Candidatus Competibacteraceae bacterium
GAGCACGCCATCCTGCACCTGCTGTATTCGCGATTCTGGACCAAGGTCATGCGCGATTTGGGTCTGACTCAGGTCAGCGAACCATTTACTCATCTACTGACTCAAGGCATGGTGGTTGCGCCCACGTTTTACCGCGAGAACGCCGAGGGCCGCAAACAGTGGATCAATCCCGCCGATGTCAAGGTGCAAACCGATGAGAAGGGACGACCGGTCGCCGCGACTCTGAGCAGCGATGGACAACCGGTGGCGATTGGCGGCATCGAAAAGATGGCCAAATCCAAGAACAATGGCGTCGATCCACAGTCGTTGATTGAAAAATACGGCGCTGACACCGCCCGCTTGTTCATGATGTTCGCCGCACCACCGGACCAGGCGCTGGAATGGTCGGATTCCGGCGTGGCGGGCGCTTACCGCTTTTTGCGCCGGCTGTGGCTGTACGCTGCGGAACATCAGGAGTCGATCCGCGCCGCTGGCGAACCGGATACGGCAACCCTGTCCGAACCCTTGCGCCTGGTGCGCCGCGAAGTGCATGAAGCGTTGCAACAAGCCGTGTACGACTTCAGCCGCCACCAGTTCAACACCGTGGTCTCGGGCGGCATGAAAATTCTGAACGCGCTAAGCCGGAGCGAAGTGGCTGAGGATGCCGCGCTGGCCGCCGTGCGCCGCGAGGGCTTGAGCATTCTGCTACGCTTATTGTCGCCCATCACCCCGCATATTACCCATATCCTGTGGCGGGAACTGGGGTATGGTGAGGATGTGCTGAACGCTGAATGGCCAACGCCCGACGAGGCTGCGCTGGCCCGCTCGCTGGTGACGCTGGTGGTGCAGGTTAACGGCAAACTGCGCGGGCAAATCGAAGTTCCGGTGGATGCCGGGCGTGAGGCGATTGAACAAGCTGCCCAGTCCGAATCGAATGTCCAGCGTTTTGTGGATGGCAAGCCGATCCGCAAGATCATCATCGTGCCCGGCAAACTGGTCAATGTGGTGTGTTGACCCAAGGCAGGACTTAGCATTGATCTATCGATTTTCCACTGACCTAAATAAAGGTAAGGTTATGAAGAAGCTGATGATGAGACTGATGGTCGCGGGCGTAGCGGCAGGGCTGCCGCTGGGAGCGGCGATAGCCGACCTCCAAAGCGAGACTCGGGCTGATGTAACCCAACTCTGTGAGAACGCGATCGGCGACAAGGGTTATAAAGGTTATCGCTTTGAAGATATTGAATTCAACGAAGCGCGGAGTGGCTATAGCGTAACGGGACAGATCTCCAGAGGTTCGCATCGATACGAATTCAATTGCGTGGTGAGCACGCGGATGAGTATTACTGACCTTGTCATTAATCCACTGAGTGGCGACGATGACAGTCGCAGCGTCAATAGCGGCGCGCCGGCGGAAGCGCAAGTCGCCTGCGCGGAGGAAGCAGACAAGTATTGGGGTCTCAAGGATGGCGCCTCCGTCCCTGGGAAGTCAAAATCGACGGGCAGCGGTATGTACGAGGTCCAGGTGGCTGGCGGTCATCATCGGGGTATTTGCACCGTGACCGAGGATGGCGACGTCAAGGGCATCATGAATCAGTGATCGAACCCATGCAAGGGATCGGATCACTTCCCTCGCATTACCCGCCCCCTGCAATCATCCTGGCTTCGCTGTTGTAAACGATAAGGCCCAATGGAAATTCAAACGATGATCGAACAAGCCGCATTTTTTGGACATGCCTTGAGACCGTTGGGCCGTAGGTCAGGCGGCCTGGCTAAAATCATTGTATTGTCTGTGCTTCTGGTCGCCTCGCTGAACGCGACGGCGGCTACTTTCACCGTAACCAATGGCAATTACGCTGGACCGGGCTCTCTGCGCCAAGCGGTGTTCGACGCCAACATAAACCCCAGCAAGGATACCATCGTCATCGACTCAAGCGTGACGACGATCAAACCGATTGTCTTGAAAGCGGGTGCGGGTGGCTGGGATCCGATCCAAATCTTTGAATCCGTCGATATCATCGGTCCAGGCGGCCCGCCCTTTAATCGGGTAACTGTTGATGACATGCAATCATATTTTTCCCGCAATGGACGCGACCTGCCGGGCTGGACTCGGTGCGACGCTCCGGGAAGTTTGCCCATTGTCGGATCGGACATCGTGTTCGAAGTCGGCCAGCAGGGACAGGACAATTCCGCCATCGAAGTGCTGTTCCAGGGCTTTCGCGTGACCCGCACCGGTGGATTGGTTTT
>JAGRHM010000124.1 GCA_020445005.1 Candidatus Competibacteraceae bacterium
ATTCCAGCAGGTTCTTGCGGATATCAAAATTGTGCGCCTCGACCTTGCGCTGGGCGTTTTCAATCGCCTTGGTCACCCAGGGATGCTCAATCGCCTCGTTCTTCTCCATGCCCAGCTTTTGCATCAGTCCGGCGACCCGGTCGGAGGCGAAAATACGCAGTAAATTATCTTCCAGCGACAGGTAGAAGCGACTCGATCCTGGATCGCCCTGGCGACCGGAACGTCCGCGCAATTGGTTATCGATGCGCCGCGATTCATGGCGTTCAGTGCCGATAACGTGGAGACCACCAGCAGCAATGACTTGTTCGTGGCGCTGTTGCCAAGCCTGGCGGATGTCATCATGGGCCGACGGACTCGCCTCCAGGCCCAGCGCCTTGAGTTCGGCTTGCAGATTGCCGCCGAGGACGATGTCAGTACCACGCCCCGCCATGTTGGTGGCAATCGTGACAGCACCGGGCCGACCGGCTTGTACAATAATTTCGGCTTCCCGTTCGTGCTGCTTGGCGTTAAGCACTTCATGGGGGATTTTTTCCTTATTTAACAAACCAGCCAGCAATTCCGAAACCTCGATCGATGTGGTGCCCACCAGAGTCGGTTGACCACGCTGGCGACAGTCGCGGATGTCCTCCAACACGGCCTGATATTTCTCCTGCTGGGTGAGAAACACCAGATCGCCCATATCTTTGCGGATCATCGGCAGATGGGTGGGGACGACGATCACTTCCAGATTATAGATTTGCTGGAATTCAAAAGCTTCCGTATCAGCGGTGCCGGTCATGCCCGCTAATTTGCCGTACAGGCGGAAATAGTTCTGAAAGGTGATCGAGGCCAGAGTCTGGTTTTCCGCCTGAATCGGTACACCCTCCTTGGCTTCGATGGCCTGATGCAAACCGTCCGACCAGCGCCGACCGGGCATGGTGCGCCCGGTGAACTCGTCAACAATGATCACTTCGCCATTGCGCACGATATATTCCACATCACGGTGGAAGAGGGAATGAGCGCGCAGACAAGCGTTCAAGTGATGGAAGACGCCGAGATGGGCAGCGTCATACAGACTTTCGCCTTCACGGAGCAGGTCGGCTTCCAGCAGTAACTCCTCCACTTTCTGGTGGCCATCCTCGGTGAGATAGACTTGTTTGACTTTCTCATCGACCGAATAGTCGCCGGGGCCGTCTTCCTCTTGTTGGCGGGTGAGAGTTGGAATCAGCGCATCGATGCGTCGGTACATTTCAGAGCTTTCTTCCGCCGGCCCGGAGATAATCAACGGGGTGCGCGCTTCGTCGATTAGGATCGAGTCTACCTCGTCCACCAGTGCATAGTGCAGTTCCCGTTGCACCTTTTGCTCCAGACTGAAGGCCATGTTGTCGCGCAGGTAGTCGAAGCCGAATTCGTTATTGGTGCCGTAGACGATATCGCACGCGTAGGCCGCGCGCTTTTCCTGGGGCGCCTGCCCGGAGCGCACCACCCCCACACTGACCCCCAGGAACTCGTATAACGGCCCCATCCATT
>JAGRHM010000125.1 GCA_020445005.1 Candidatus Competibacteraceae bacterium
CCGGATTTAAATCCTATCGAAAACTACTGGGCTATTCTTAAGGGAAAGTTGAGGAAAATTGTTGCAAATTTTCAAAATCTTTTTGATGCGCTAACAGCAGTTTTCCAAACTATCTAAAAATTGTTTGACTATAATGTCTTGTTCGAAACGATGGCCTTTAAAGTCGATCATGCGGGTTCTCACGGTGCTATGCGTTGACTCATAGCTTACCCGCACAGTGACCCATCGTGCTAACGCAACAGAACCCGTCCATGTCATTAGAACTAATAAAGGAATCACCTCTGCCTCACCCTTACGCCGTCCTCAATCGTATTATTCGGATGAGTAATTACTGCTGCACCTTCTGTCAAACCACTAAGAATCTGAGCAGACAACCCGTTACGCTGACCGACTTTTACCAGGTGTCGTCTGGCTTTGTTGTCCTGCACGACAAAGATGGCCCACTGATCGCCGGAACGGAACAGGGCGCTAGCCGGGATTTGTAACACGTTCGGTTCTTCCCAGAGGATAAAACGTGATTCGACGCGGTAGCCGTCGCCCAGGGTTTGCCACTGTTCGGGGTCAGAGGTGATGTCAGAGATAATCAGCACGCGTTGTTCTTCCACGCCTAGTGCCGAGATTTTGGTGAAGCCGACCGGTTCCACGCTTCTCACCTGGCCGGTTAAGGGGGTTTCACCGCCCCAGCGTTCGTACAGAACGGGCATGCCAGGTTTGATTTTCACGGCGTCAACGGACAGGACATCGGTTTCGATTTCCAGCGATCGGGTGTCGCCGATTTCCAGCAAGGCCTGACCACGCGTGACCACGCCTTCGCATTCGTGCTGGAGTTTGAGAATCCTGCCGCTGATGGGAGCATGCACCTGGACCATCTCAGAAACGTCGGATGATCTGTTACCTGTATAACGTAACGCTGTACGTGCGGCTTCAAGTTCGTGTTTTGCAACATCGACGGTAAACACAGCGGAGCGCAGTACCGCCGCCGTGTTGCGCTTCTGCGCGCCGGCCTGGTCAAGTCTGTCTACGGAGATATGGCCCTGTTTGGCCAGCGGTTCCAGTCGTCTCAGTTCCTTGCCGGCTAGATCGGCTTCGGCGCGCGCCGAATCGACATTCTGTTCGGCAGCACGCAGCGCGGCCTCCGCGGCGGCGACTCTTGCCTCGGCTTCGGCGCGCGCGCGCGGATCGAGCGCTTGCGATGGCAGGGGGTTGATGTTCACCAGCACCTGGTCCTTCTCGACGCTGTCGCCGACATCCAGGTCGACGCGGCAGGTGGTGCCGGCGACCGGCGCGGTGATGATGTAGCGGTCGATCACGCGACTCTTGCCTTCTTCCTCGATGGCGACCTGCATGGGACCTCGCGTTGCCGCGGCAACGTCGACCAGTTGCGGCTGGGGTCTGAAACCGTACCCGAGCGCCGCCACGATGAGCAGCAGGACAGCAAGCCAGATGATGCGTCTTCGCCATTGGACGTTCATTGTCATTCCTTCGTTTTCAGTACTTCGATCAGATCGAGTTCATCCAGCCGTCGCCGCACCAGCAGGCTCGATACGGCGGCGGCGAGCAACACCACTAGTGCGGCAAAGGCGTAGGTGGACGGTTCGATAATCAGGGGTACGCGGTACATGTCGTTTTCGAGGGACAGAGCGATATAGGCGCACAGTGCGCGTCCTAATCCCAGGCCGACCGGCAGCGCGGCCAGGGTCAGCAACGTCAGTTCGCCGAGCAGGATGTAGGAGATTTCACCGCGTGTGTAACCCAGCACGCGCAGGCTGGCCAGCTCGCGACTGCGTTCCGTGAGCGTGATGCGGGCACTGTTATAGACCACACCTACCGCGATGACGACGGCGAAAATCGTCGCTACCGCAGTCCAGAACAACAAGGTTTCGTCCATGGTCTTGTGAAAGTTCCTGATTTCATGCGAGCGGATCACCGATCCGGTGACTTGAGGCCGGTCCTTGAGCTCCTGGTAAATCTCGTTGGCGTACTGTTCATCGATATAGAGGAAGGCGCCGGAGATGGCGTTGCCTTCCTGCATCAGGCGGTTGAGGGCGCCCAGAGCCATGTAGGCACCGACGCCGAGGTCCTCGCGAACCAGAGCCACCACGGGCACCTGCTTTTTGGGCATGTGGCCTTCCAGTGCTTCGACAGTGAGCAGGTCGCCGGTTTTCAGACCCAGGATATTTTTCGCCAGGTAATCATTCAGGACAATGCCCTCAGGGGGCAGTTCCACGACCCTAAGTTCGCTGTCGATCAGGCGCTTGATGGTCGACCCGGGTTCGTACGCCCAGATAAATGTGAGATAACTGCGTTGTTCGAATCTCAGTCGTGCCGGCACGAAACGGAAGGGTTCGCCGTATTCGACCCCGCGCAGGCTTTGCAGCTCAGTGAGTGCGCGGCGTGAAGTCGCGTCATTGAACTGGACCGCCAGATCATCGCGTCGCGACAGGACATAATGCACGTACATCATGTAATCGATGCTGTCTTCGTTGAAGGCGCCGGTCATCAGGATGGCGACGGCCAGCGCGATCCCCAGCATCGACAACAGTGACTTGACCGGCTTGTGGCCCAGATTGCGCAGGATCATGCGGGTAGGCGCCGACAACAGCCGCTTCAGACCCAGCTCTTCGATCAGGGAGGTGCGATAGACGGCCGGTGCTTCGGGGCGCATGGCTTCGGCCGGTTTCAGGCGCACGGCCGAACGTACCGCGGCCAGTGTGCCCAACAGGCCGGCGACGACGGTGATCAGCGAAACCTGGATGATACGCAGCGGCTCGAGCGTGAAATTCAGAAACGGCAGACGGAAATAGAGCACGTAGATTTCGCTCAGTATGTGGCCGAGCCAGGCGCCGACGGCTACACCGACGATGATGCCCGCGAGCACGATGACCATGATCATCTGCAGATAGTGCAGCGCAATGCTGAAGTTCGAATAGCCGAAGGCTTTCAATGCCGCGATCTGTTCGCGCTGGGTGCCGACCAGACGGGTGACGACCACGTTGAGCAGAAACGCGGCCACGCCCAGGAATATGATCGGGAAAATGCCGGACAGGTTTTCCAGCTGCGTGAGCTCCTGCGCCAGGAAGCGATGTGAGCTCTGGTCCTTGCGGGCGATGGCGCTGACGCCGCCGTAACGCTTGAGGAGCTCGTCGACCCGGTCCATGACGGCCTGTTCGTCGGCGTCGCGCGTCAGCGTCAGCACAACGTGGTTGAAAGCGCCGTCCATATCGTAGGCGCGCGACAACGGCGTACGGCCCATCCACAGGATGCCGTAGCGTTCGTAGTCGGGAAACGAGCCACCGGGGGGCACCTGGTGTACATATTCCGGTGAACCGCCGGTGCCGACGATGCGAAGTCTCTCGCGCTTGCCCTTGATGATGACGTGCAGACTATCGCCGGGTTTCAACTTGTGCGCCTCGGCAAAGCCCTCGCTGATGATGATTTCGTCGTTGCGTCCGGGTTCGATCAGGCGGCCGGCGCGCAGATACAGCCGGTTGAGCAGCGGTTCGCCGCTGTCCGGTATGGAAGTAACGGTACCAACGACCGGTTCATGAAAGCCTTCGATATCGATGGTCAGCGGTGCGACCACGCGGGTATCGACTTTATCGATACCCTCGATCGCGGCAAGCCGCCGGGCGACCGATTCGGGGGCACGTTTGATGGGTACGAAGATCTCGGCGAAGCGGTACTCAGTGTAATACCGGTCGCGGCTCAGCAACAGCGAATCCAGCGTGCTCATGAACATGAGAAAACAAGCGACACCGCTGGCCATGACCGCGGTAATGGCAATGGACTGTCCCCGCAGGTGCCACAGGTCGCGCCAAAGTTTGTGGTCCAGCGATCTCATGGCGATTACCAGATCAACTCTGAGGGTGATTTTTTGTATGTGTTGACCTCGACGCTGGTGATTCCGCCGTCGCTGAGGTGGATCACGCGGTCAGCCATTTCCGCGATGGCGACATTGTGGGTGATCACCACGATAGTAGTGCCCAGTTCCCGATTCACTTTGGCCAGCGCTTCCAACACCATGATGCCGGTCCTGATATCCAATGCCCCGGTGGGTTCGTCGCACAGCAGCACCCTGGGACGTTTGGCGATGGCCCGGGCGATGGCCACGCGTTGTTGTTCACCACCGGAGAGCTGAGCTGGGAAATGGTCCATGCGGTCGCCGAGATCGACCAATTTCAGGGCTTCCTCGGGCGCTAGGGGATCTCTGGATATTTCGGTGACCAGGGCGACGTTTTCGCACGCCGTCAGGCTGGGAATGAGATTGTAAAACTGAAACACGAAGCCCACATGTTCACGTCGGTAGTGGGTCAGTACCGATTCATTGAAAGTACTTAGATCCTTGTCCCCGTAATGCACCGTACCGCTGGTAGGGACATCTAAGCCGCCGAGGATGTTAAGCAAGGTCGACTTCCCGCTGCCCGACGGTCCCAGCAGCACGACGAATTCCCCTCTGTACAATTCGAGATTGATACCGCGCAGGGCCTGTACCTGCACCTCACCCATCTGATAGATCTTGGTGATATTTTCGGTGTGGAATACCATGGCGGACTGCGATTTTGTCGGGTCAGAAATGGTTGTTCCTGTGCTTGTCATCGATCTTCTCTATCTCCTGGCCTTATCCTTGATCTCGGTCGATACATGGTCGGGTAGCGAGGTGATGTCGCCACCACCCCGCCCCCTCAGAACCGCGCGTACCCCTCACCGAGTATACAGCACAGCTCAAGCAGTCGGCCTAGAATCCAAGGTCTTCGATGGCAAACCGTTGATTGATTCTCCAGGGTTACAGTTATCCCGTAGGATATCGACCTTTTCCCCTGGACGAGCGCTCGTTACCCCTTCATCTAGCTCCACCACCTGGCCACGTCAGCACCCTTTCGGGTTGGATATTGCCCTATCCGGCGGGTTATAATTTCCCCTGGCCTTTCGGCAGCCGGCACTCGCTTCTTGGCCGTCCTCTCCCACTGAGGCATGGGTCCAACCTTACGGTGGACTGACTGTGTCCGCCCCTGTCAGGTTGGGTTGATTTAGTTTTTCCGCAAGGGCCTGCATGGGAGTTTTATAGCCGATGGCCTTTTGCGGAAGCAAGCGGTTGTAGCTTTCCAGGTAATTTGCGAGGGTTTCCGCCGGTTCTGTTGCGTTAGCACGATGGGTCACTGTGCGGGTAGGCTATGAGTCAACGCATAGCACCGTGAGAACCCGCATGATCGACTTTAAAGGCCATCGTTTCGAACAAGACATTATCCTGACCGGTGTTCGTGGGTACCTGGCGTATCCATTGAGTGACCGGAACCTGGAAGAGATGCGGGCGGAGCGCGGAGTTGAAGTGGATCATTCCAGCGTCTACCGCTGGGTCCAGAAGTTCACGCCGCAACGGGAGGCGGCTTTCCGCAAAGGGAAGAAGCGCCCGGTGGGTCAGAGTTGGCGGATGGATGAAACGTACATCAAGATCAAGGGCCAGTGGAAATACCTTTACCGCGCCGTCGATCGAGACGGCCAGACCATCGACTTCCTGCTCACGGCGCATCG
>JAGRHM010000126.1 GCA_020445005.1 Candidatus Competibacteraceae bacterium
CCACCAACAGCCGGGGATTGACATCGGGATTGGCGCTCAACCGCAGCAGGCCACCGGCCAGGGTGTCTTCGGCGATGTCCGCCGTGCCGGTCAACTCCGGCTGGCAGCGATGTACCTCGAAAGCCAGCGCTTCCAATACGCCGCGCACCTTGATCTGATCGACTTTCAGATATTCGGCCAGGCTGGGCTGGATCAGCCGGTATTGGCCCTGGGCCTCGCGCTGAATCAGGCGTTGTTCCCAGCGGTTGAGCAGCAAATCGACGGTCTCGGCGTACAGTGCTTCTCGCTTGTCCGGCAAGCTGCCGCCGCGCCAGGCGTGCAGGCTGGCCATCAAGGTCAGCAGCAGCGGCCGTTGGGCGAGTTCGTACAGCGCGGGCCGGTTGAAAATCGCTCGTTTGAGTAATTCCGCTCGCCCGTCGGCGTCTGCTTGCCTCAATCGCCTCGTACTGGCGGCGTGGTGGTACCAGTTCATCACGAACCGGCGGATTTGCCCATCGGAAAAGGGCGCCAGCGTGGTCTCATTGAAGCCATCCAGCCGCCAGCCCTGGTTCTGGTAGGCGTAGGTGCGGCTGGTGATCAGCACCCGGCACTTGCCGAAACTCTTGACGAAATCCTCGACTGTCCGCTTGACCTGTTCCCGCCGCCGTTCGGCTTCCGGCACTTCATCCAGTCCGTCCAGCAGCAACAAGCCGCCGTATTCGCGCAATGCATTGCACAGCGGGGTGACGTACTCCGCCAAGGCGGCAGATTCCAACTGCGCTTTGATAAAGGCCCAGAGATGTTGGGCGCTGGCGGAGTCGTCTTGCGGCAGTCCGGTAGCCGCAAAGTCACGTAGCACCACCGGTACCGGCAGCAACGCGCCGTGTCGCCAGGGTTGCGGTGTTTCGCTCTCAGCTCCTTCACGGTCGGGCAAGGGCGCGGTCAGGTAGCGCAGGTTCCTGTGGTGATCCCCAAGCGATTCACCCGCCAGACAGACGGCGACCATATTGACGAAGGTGCTTTTGCCGCTGCCGGGATCACCTTGCAGCACCAGCTTGGGGTAACGGTCGAGCTGTTCCAGGGCAGACAACGGCGGTACGTCGCGTTCCGGTCGATCTTGCGAGGCTCTTGCGTCCTGTTCTGCTTCACGCTCGCGGGGCGTGTGGGTCAGCAGGGCGGTATAAACGGCGTCCAGGCTGAGTCGGGATTCGGTATCTCGTCGGTTAGCGGCAGCAGGATCGATGCCCGCCAGGGAGAGGTAGCCGCATTGCTCTCGGATGCGATGCAAGTAGGCGGCGCGCAGGGCGGTTTCACTCGTCTGGTTGACGTGGGCGGCATTCGTGATCTGGACATTGCCGTACACATTGCCCCCAATCGCCGCCCCGCCGGCCCCGGCCGCTGTCCCACTGTCCTGGGCGCTGGCGCCCGAACCGTGATGCTTGGCATCGCCCGTCTTGCGGATGATGGGCAACGGTTCCGGCGGATTTTGCGCCGGACCACCGAGCACGGCGGCAATCCGGCTGGTCCATCGCTGAAAAAACGTCGGCATGGCCGGGCGTCGCTCTCTACTCCTTTCGGCCGATGTTCACCCCGCCGTGTAAATCCCGACCGATGGCGAGTCCGCCTTTGCCGGCGGCCACTGTCCTCGATCCTTGGGCGATGCTCCCATCGCCGAAGTTGGCCGCTTGATAGTGTTGAGGGTTGGCGGCTTCCAAGACTTGCGCCAAGCCAGCAAGCAATGATGAATCGGCCTCCAGCAATTTTTTGATTTGCCGCCGCAGCGCCGCGCGCGCGTCTTCGTCTTCAGGCGCGGCGGCGACATCCTCAACTACCGCCGTCGCGGTCGGGTTAGCTTTCACCGCCGGCCACAGTTTCCGCCACAGAGCCTTGGCGGTTTCCGCCATGCCTTCGCCTATTTTTTCGCCGAGCGTTTCCATACTCTGTTCGCCGGCCTTCACCAAAAACGGCAGCGCTGGTACCAGTGCCGTTGTTACCCCAGCCGCTACAGTTGCAACATCCATCCCGAAATCCCCCACAGTGATCATGTATAGAAACCTTCATCAGTATAGAGCCAGCGAATCGGGAACGTGGCCCAACATGGCAAAGCAGAGTTTTCATCGATCAGATACTGTCTCTCAATAAGTTTTAAATCATGATTAACTAGAAACCGTGTTAAGCTAAGTCATCGCGGTTTTTGCCCCAGTCTCCTGCGCCGCGCCCCATCCTGGTTAACCCCCCATCCATCCGCCACAGACTGGCGCCGAATCCCGGCGGCAGGCCGATGTTGTTTTTATTTTCTGGAGTCTCATGTCGTTTTCATCTCTTGGATTATCCGATGCCCTGGTTCGCGCCGTTATCGAGCGCGGCTATACAGTTCCCACACCCATTCAACGGCAGGCGATCCCCGCTGTGCTGTCGGGTGGCGATCTGCTGGCTGGCGCGCAGACCGGCACCGGCAAGACTGCTGGTTTTACCCTGCCGATCCTGCAACGCCTCGCTGCTGATAACAGCCATAACAAAAGCAGCCACACGCCGATCCGCGCCCTGATTCTCACCCCGACCCGCGAACTGGCCGCGCAGGTTGAGGAAAGCGTTCGTGAGTACGGCAAATATGTGAAATTGAAGTCGATGGTCATGTTTGGCGGCGTGGGTATCCAGCCGCAGATTCAGCAATTACGCGGTCGGGTGGATATTCTGGTGGCGACGCCGGGTCGCCTGTTGGACCATGTCGGGCAGGGAACGCTGAATCTGTCGCAGGTCGAAGTGCTGGTGCTGGATGAAGCCGACCGGATGCTGGACATGGGCTTCATTCACGACATCAAAAAGGTACTGGCGCTGCTACCCCGGCAACGCCAGAACTTGCTGTTCTCCGCAACTTTCTCCGATGAAATTCGGACGCTGGCTGACCATCTGCTCAATCGCCCAGCCTTGATCGAAGTGGCTCGCCGCAATGCCCCTGCTGAAGCCGTGACTCAGCGGGTGCATCCGGTGGATCGTGAACGGAAACGCGAATTGCTGGCCCATCTCATCCGGGAGAATGACTGGCGGCAGGTCTTGGTGTTCATGCGCACCAAACACGGCGCTAACCGGTTGTCGGAACAACTGACCCGGGGCGGCATTGCCGCGCTGGCGATTCACGGCAACAAAAGTCAGTCAGCGCGAACCCATGCACTTGCACAGTTCAAGAGCGGCGCATTACGGGTACTGGTCGCGACCGATATTGCCGCTCGGGGCATTGACATCATTGAACTGCCGCATGTGGTCAATTTTGAATTGCCGAATGTGCCGGAAGATTATGTGCATCGCATCGGCCGCACCGGTCGGGCCGGCGCGGAAGGCGAGGCGGTCTCGCTGGTCTGTGTGGATGAATATAAATTACTAGCGGATATTGAGAAATTACTCAAGCGTTCCGTACCCAGGGAAATCATTCCCGGTTTTGAACCGGACCCGCGCATCAAAGCTGAGCCGATCCCGAACGGCCGCAGTCGTAGCCCAGCGTCGGGTCGCGGCGCAGCGCCGACGCGCAGCGCCGAATCGGCCCGCTCGAATCATGCGCGCAACCCGTCAGCGCATTGGCGCGGAGCCACGCATCCTCGTTCGGCGGAATCGCGTCGGGAAAACCTGCAGCGTCCTGCTTGAGATTAACCCCACACTCGCCCTCAATCGCTCGCTAGTGGGCGAGCGGCAGGCGTGAGTGATTATAAATTCAAGCCAGGGCATAGGGCAGAGGTTCAAGTCGCAGCGTTGGTCCATTGGCATCACCCAAATGCAACACCCCCTGTTCCGCGCAGGGTATCAGCGCGGACGCCAGCACCGCATAACCGCCACCGGGGTGTTCCGCCGCATCGACGATCCGCCCGGCGCCCTGGCTGGCGTCAGCCTGTGGGGAAAATAGAGAATCGCCAGGTCGGGGTAGGTTCTCGCTCTCCACCCGCCCCAGATACATCCGCCGTTTCAGCTTACCCAGGTAATGAGTGCGTGCCACTACTTCCTGACCGGTATAGCACCCTTTTTTGAAGCTGATGCCATCCAGGATTTCCAGATTCATCATCTGTGGCACGAACATTTCTACTGTTTCCGGGTAAATCGTGGGAATGCCGGCAAGCATGTTCAGCAGGCGCCACGGTTGGCCACCGGTGAAGGTGACTTCCCGGCCCAAGGAGGTCCACAGCGTCTGCATCGCCGACAGCGAACCGTACACTGCGAAACGCGGCGTAATGGTTGCCGGTACGCGAATGATGGTGAGGTCCGATCCATCGCGTGACGGGGTATGGATCACATGGTTCACCACGTCCGGCAGGACGCCGAGCCGCGCGATCAATAAGGCTTCGGCATGAGGACCGGCGACGCCGAAACGGACGAGAGCATCGCTAGCGTCTTGCAACGTCACTTTGGTTCGCAGCACATACTTGCGCAGCCGGGTCAATGTCGGTTCAACCAACTCCTGCGGCAATTCCAGATACAGCGTTTCCCCTCGCCGGAACAGGCGAAAACAGGCCAGCGCGCGGCCTTTGGGGGAACAGAATGCGCCAAGGAGACTGTGATCAGGCGTTGCCTGCCGGACATCGCAGGTAAGTTGGCCTTGCAGGAACTGTTCGGCCTCAGCACCCTCAACGGCGATCAAACCGAGGCAAGACAGCTCGCTGCAGCTATCGCCATTGTTCAATATTGTCCAGAGTTCTACTGTCGCCTGGCCAAAGTGTTCTACCCGGCCGTCGACCACCCAACCACCCGACTGTTCGAGAAAATCGCTCCATTCCTTAATCATGACGCCGCCCGTGACAGTGAGTACCGCACTTGCTCTCCAGCATGTTGCTATTTCCGGTGCAAGTTACAGATTAAGAAGATTTTTTAGAAATCGAGCCTGGCTTTTTTCTTACGCAGCAGCCACCGATTGGATGCTGGCCACATGGCGAAGCCAGTCTAACAGGATATCCGCAGCCTCGCGCCAATGCGCTTCCAACATCATGGCGTGCGCCATATTTGGAATAATTTGCGCTTCGGTTCGATAGAAGCGCGCGGTCTCCCGCACCATCGCCGGTGAAACAAATACGTCGTTTTGCGCGCCCATCACTAGCAACGGCAGCCACAATTGACCAGACTTCAGGCGTAATGGATCAGACCAGATCATGTCCAGCGCCACCATCTGCGACTCGGCCTGCACCAGGTCAAAATATTCTTCCAGTTTCGCACGGGGCGTCTCTCGGGAAAACAGCAGTCGCTGCATCATATCGAGTGATCCATAACGAGGGCCCAATAGCGAAAACATGACCATTTGCTGAAACAGGATGGGATGCCGCATCGCCATGTGCAAATTGCTGGGCAACAGACCCTGCGGCGGCACCGAGGCCATCAACGCCATGCCAGCGATTCCGGTATGGTTCTCCAAGTATTTCTGAATCACCATGCCGCCCATGGAATGCCCAATCAACATGGGTGGCTGGGTCATGGTTGCTACGGCCTGTTCCAGGTCCGCCACATAATCGGCCAGCCGCCAACTGTGTAGCCGTTCATGTCCCTCGCTGAGGCCATGACCACGCAGGCTGACGGCATGCGCTTCGTAACCATGATGCGCGAAGTAGGGCAAGAAGTTCTGATCCCAGACGCGGGCGTCGGAAAACGAACCATGCACAAACAGCAATGGCGTCGATTTGGGGGCGCTCTCTGGATAGCGGCTGATCATGTCCAGTTTCATGAAGGTCAATCCTGTGCAGTGGGCCGGGAAAGGCGCATAGGATAGCCGATTACTCTGGGGTCGTGCTTGATGTGAATGGTTGGTGATGAAGCAGATATTGGCGATTAACGCAACATGATACTTTTAATGATATTGATTTGCAGACCGCAATTATCGATCTTCTCATGGCGTAAAGTTTTTACGCGACGACTACGACCACATCGGATAATGGGTATGCAAATAGCGTTGTTCGGTAAGTAGAATATTAAAGGGAATTTCCTCATGGAGAGAGAGCGCGATTTGCTGGTTTTGATTGCGCACTACCGTCCCTTCAATAGAGATCTCCGCGCTGCGCCGGAAACGGAGAACCCCTTTAATCGTTTCATCTAGGCTCGGCGGCGGATGATCAGGACAGACATAGCGCAAGCCGTGTCCTGAAACATCCAGCACGGGATGTGCATTCTTTCCCACTGGAAAAAACGAAGGACGTTCTGCGCGAGGATATTGGATACGATGAAACCCACGCCGTTCTTCACGCGGTGAGAGCGTTGCTGAAGGTTTAGCCGCTTGAACCAAGATGTTGCTCCTGTAGGTAATTTTTTGCATTTAGCGATAAGGTAAGTCGTAGGCCGATCAAAGCGGCCACATTGGGTAGTTTTTATGCAATCGACGTTGCTCAGTCAATAGAATATTAAAAGGAATTTCCTGGTGAAGGTAAAGAGCGACTTCGTCATGTTGCGCACGAATCACCGTGCCTTCGATATTGATCCGGGGACCGCGCCGGAAATGAAGAAGTCCTTTGACTAACTGATACAGGTTGGGAGCTGGAGCCTTGGGAGCGGCGTAGCGCAGGCCACGCACTGAAATATCCACAATTAGAAAGGCTTTTTTTCCTTCCACGAACAGGGAAGGACAGGCGGTGATTGGATAGCGGATACGATGAAATTCACGTCGTTCCTCGCCTTCCGCGGTAGGGTGCGCGGCGGATGAATCAGGCAGGATCGGGGTCAGAACGCGAGCCGTGGTTTTAACGATGTCGTCGTCATCGGTAGATGCCTTAAGTAGCTGTCGTTCCTCACTGCGTAGGATCGGGGAAGGAATCTCCCGGTCCGGGATATGGAGAACAATTTCATCTCCTTCAATGCGTATTACCACGCCCAGCACCGGAGTTTGCGCGCCATGCCGAAAGCGTAGCAACCCCTTCACATGATCACCGAGGGTTGGCGGATCATCTGGGGAAGCGACATAGCAAACTCCGTGAGCTGAACAGTCGACAACGGCGTGGCTGTTATCATTGATCAGTAATTGCGGACGTTTGGCGGAGGGGAACTGGAGTCGATAAGACTCGCGTCTTTCCTGGTCGATTGGGATCGTCGGCATGGGTATCGAAAGTTTAGCGTTAATGATGGAATCGAGTGTTGAATCACTTATCGAGTCGAGTCTAGCGTAGAAATCGCCCGAATTTCACATTCCAGGCGACCTTTACCAAGCAGTACATCGACCCAGTCACCAATGCTAACCTGGCTAGCCTGACGCAGAACCTCTCCGTTTGGATGCTGGCGCGCAATAGCATAACCACGATTAAGGGTCGCCAGGGGGCTTAGGGCGTGTAAATGCGCGCTTAACCCCTGCAAGCGCCGGGCGGCCGTTTGTAGACGCTGGCGGATGGCGATCAACAGCCGCTGATCCAGTTCATCCAGCCGCTGGACACGCTCCCGCAGACGTTGGCGGGGATGCAGCCGCTCCAGCCGATGGGCCAGTGCGCTCAACTGTTGACCCTGACCTTCCAGATGCTGATGGAGCGCGCGCGCCAGCCGTCCATCCAGCAATTGAACCTGGCGCAGCCATTCCTGCCGATCAGGACTAGCCAGCTCGGCGGCGGCGGTCGGCGTAGCGGCGCGTTGATCAGCAGCGAAATCGGCGATGGTCACGTCGGTTTCATGACCAATGCCGGTCACCAACGGAATCGGGCAAGCGTGAATGGCCCGCGCCACGATCTCTTCGTTAAACGCCCATAAGTCCTCTAGCGAACCGCCGCCGCGCACCAGCA
>JAGRHM010000127.1 GCA_020445005.1 Candidatus Competibacteraceae bacterium
TCGTTCAGTTGGGGCCTGTGGGCGGCCATCGCCTATTCGGCGCTGGATACTTATCTATTTCGAGGCAAAGCCCCGTGGACCTTCCATCACAAGCCGGATCACGCCAAACTCAAGAAAGCCAGCGAGTGTCCGAAAATCGAGTATCCGAAACCGGATGGCGTCATCAGTTTTGATCGGCTGTCCTCGGTGTTTATCTCGAGCACCAATCATGAAGAAGATCAGCCCTGTCACCTGACGCTGAAGGATTCAACCGTACCGATCCAGGTCAACTTGGCGCTGTACGACGCGCCCGAGCAGCGCTATTGCCCGGCGGGAGTGTATGAGATCGTCCGGGACAGCGAGGGGAAAAATCCCCGGTTGCAAATCAACGCGCAGAACTGCGTCCATTGCAAGACGTGCGACATTAAGGACCCCACCCAGAACATTCACTGGGTGACGCCGCAAGGCGGCGATGGACCGAACTATCCGAATATGTAATTTCGTTGACCAATGAAAAAACCCGGCTCTGCCGGGTTTTTCGCTTAAAACAGTAAAAATTTTGATGATATTCCTTGATACCTGTTGGTGTTTCATCTTCAATTGTGGTGAGGCGTTATACCCAACCTGCATATTAAGGAGATGGTAAAATGACCAAAAATCAAAAGCATGTTAACCAAAGTATCCTAATTCCCCTAATTCGGAAAACGGCGTTGGCATCGGCGCTCAGTCAGGTTCTGGGCTTTAGTGCATCGATAGGCCAGGCTGCGACGATTACCGTGACGACTACCAGTGGTGACACGGGCGGTCCGGATTGCACTTTGCGAGATGCGATCACTGCCGCCAATTTTGACACCGCAATTGGGGGATGTCCGGCAGGATCGGGAACCGATACGATCAATCTTCCGGCTAATTCGATAATTACGTTAACTGTACGTGATAATAACGATAACGGCTTACCCATAGTGACCTCTGCAATTACGATTGAAGGTCATGGAGCAACTATCAAAAGAGATGTTGGTAGGCCACGTTTCCGAATTTTTGAAATTAACCAAGGTTCATTGGAACTTCGAAATACCATCATCCGTAATGGACATAGTTATAACTATGATTCTGGTGGTGGTATCAGTTCTAACGACAGTATAGTCAATTTAATTAACAGTAAAGTATTGAATAACAGGACTGATGGTGAGAGTAATGGCGGTGGAATTCATGCATTCGGTGGCACAGTGACCCTGATTAGTAGTACAGTGTCGGGAAATTCCTGCTATGCCAATGGTGGTGGTATTGATGGTATAAATACAATAATGACAATAATAAACAGTACTATATCCAATAACACGGGCGGCGGGTTCGGTAGTGGAATTAGTAACTTTGCATTTCCAGAAAATTCTAGTAGTTTGTTAACATTAATTAACAGCACAGTATCTGGAAATAATGGATCTGCTGGCGTTGCGATATATAATACTAGAATGGAAATGAAAAATAGCACAGTGACAGAAAATGTATCCTCTTCTGAATATACTGGCAGTGGAATTATGATTAGAAAGGGTAACCGAGGAGAACCGAAAGAGTTCTTTTTAGAAAACTCGATTATTGCTAATAATTCAGGTAGAGATTGTAGCAACAATACTACCCTTACACCAGTTGTTAAAAATACTCTCATCGGCGATGGCGGCACTAATTGCGGAACGCCCTTCCTCACGGGTGATCCCAAGCTTAAGCCTCTACGAAAAAATGGCGGCCCAACCAGAACCCATGCCCTGAGAGCGGATAGCCCCGCAATCGATACAGGCGATGACGCGATCTGCGCGACGTTGCCGAAAAATACCCGGGATCAACCAACCGATCAACGAGGTCGATCCCGCACGGGGCCAGCGGCGGGACCGCATTGCGACATCGGCGCGTATGAATTCCGACGACGGCGCCGGGAATAATCAGCACAAACGCAGTATCAGCGTTCCCGCATCATGGCTATTCCCTTCGCCAGCCAGCACACCGCCAATTTTCCCGAATTGCTGCGCTATCTGGGCGTCTCGGTGCTGGTGTCCACCTATCAAGCGGGTCAAGCCATCATTCTGCGTGATCAGGGTGCGGCGCTAAACACCCATTTCTACGCTATGGATCGCCCGATGGGGCTGGCGGCGGATCATGAAAAACTGGCGGTCGGCGTCGGCTATCAGGTCTGGGAATTTCGCAACATGCCAGCGGTCGCGGCCAAGCTCGATCCGCTGCAACGACATGATGCCTGCTATCTGCCGCGTGAAATCCATGTCACGGGCGACATTGACATCCACGACATGGCCTACGGGCACGACGGACAAATCTGGCTGGTCAACACCCGCATGTCCTGTCTCTGTACGCTGGATCGCATGCACAGCGTTGTCCCCCGCTGGCGTCCACCCTTTATCAGCGGTTATGACTTGACCGACCGTTGTCATCTGAACGGCTTGGCTATGCGCGATGAAGAACCGGCTTTCGCCACGGCGCTGGGAGAAAGCGACAACCCTGCCGGTTGGCGCACAGATAAAGCCCGGGGCGGCATTCTCATCGACGTTGTTCGCAACCGAACCGCAGCGCGTGGTCTCTCCATGCCGCATTCGCCACGCTGGTATCGTCACCGACTGTGGTTGCTCGAATCAGGCGCGGGACGATTAAGCACATTCAATCCGCAAACCGGACGACAGAATGTTATCGCGGAACTGCCCGGCTTCACTCGTGGCCTGGATTTTGTTGGCGATTATGCTTTCGTCGGCTTGTCGCAAGTGCGGGAAACAGCGGTTTTCAGCGGCTTGCCGCTCACCGAACGAGTCGCGGACCGCCATTGCGGCGTCTGGGTGGTGGACATTGTGCGCCATCGGGTTATGGCCTACGTCATCTTCACCGGCGATGTCCGGGAAATTTTTGCAGTACAGACCTTGCCCAGTCGCTTTCCAACCCTGCTGGACCTCGATAATCCGCTACTGCGAACGTCCTACATGCTCCCGGACGCGGCATTTCAGGAAATTGCGCCTGCCGACCCCCTACAACTGCGCTTCGAGCAGGCAGTTACCCATCACCAGCGCGGTGAACTGGATACCGCCATCGCCGGCTACCAGGAATTACTGGCAGCGCATCCTGATCATATCCCCACCCGCTATCACCTTGGCATGGCCTTGGTAGATGCTGAACAGTGGCAGGAAGCTTGCAACGAGTTGCAAACCGTGATTGAGCAGGAACCACGGCATGCCGAAGCGCACAACGCTTTGGCGCTTTGTCGTCACCGGCTGGGCGATCCAGAGGACGCATTACGCCATTTTGAACAAGCAATTGCCGCCGATCATCAATACGCCGCAGCCCATTTCAACCGCGGCCTGCTGCTGCTCAAACGCGGCGATTATCGTCAGGGTTGGAAAGAGTTCGAATGGCGCTGGCAATTGCCCGAATTTACCCCATTCCAGTGCCCACAACCGCAATGGCGCGGCGAAGATATTCATGACCGGATTCTGCTGGTGCATACCGAGCAGGGCAACGGCGACGCCCTGCAATTCGCCCGCTTCCTGCCTTTGGCGGCGCAACGCTGCCATAGACTGCTACTGGTCTGTCCTGAACCGTTGCGCGCTTTGCTAAGTACTGCAGCGGGCGTGGCCGAGACACGTCTTCCCGGAGTGTTACAGGTCGACAGTTTCGACGTTTACTGCCCGCTGCTCAGCCTCCCCCGAGTACTGGACATCACGCTCGATAATTTGCCGACCCAAATTCCTTACCTAGACGTGCCCACATATATCACGGTACCGCCCTTACCGAAGGATGGTCGCCTGAAGATCGGACTGGTCTGGGCCGGCAGCATTACGCAGAGACTCGATGAAAAACGTTCCTGTCCCTTGCTGGAATTGCTCCCATTCCTCGATGTCCCCAATATCGCTTTCCATAGCCTGCAAATCCCTGTCAACGCTGCGGATAGGGCATTGCTGGACGCTCACAGTGTCATTAACCTGGAGTCCGAGTTGACCGATTACGCCCGCACCGCCGCTTATATTCAACAACTCGACCTGGTGATCAGCGCTTGCACCTCGGTAGCGCATTTGGCCGGAGCTTTGGGTAAGCCGGTCTGGATACTTCTGGCGTATCATGCTGACTGGCGCTGGCTGGAAGAGCGGGAAGACAGTCCGTGGTATCCTCACACTCGCTTGTTTCGGCAGCGATCGCCGGGCGATTGGTCGGAATTGGCCGCACGGACTAAACAGAGTCTTGAGGAATGGTCGATGAAGAAATCTAATGAACCGTAACCCAATGGGGATTACTCGCGATGAAGGGGCAATCCACCTAAAATGTCACTGACCCATGGAGATCCCGCCATGTCCCTGCAACCCAAACCCCATTTGAGTCCCGAAGATTATCTGGCCCTCGAACGCAGCGCTGATTTCAAGAGCGAATATTTCGATGGAGAAATCTTCGCCATGACCGGTGCCAGCGAACCGCATAATCTGATCGTAGTCAATGCCGGCGCAGAACTCCGGCAGCAGATCAAAAAGCGCCCCTGCAAGCTCTACGCGAACGACATGCGGGTCAAGGTCAGTCCGACCGGGTTGTACACCTATCCCGATCTGATCGTGGTTTGCGGCAAGGCGCAATTCGACGATGCGCAATTCGACACGTTGCTGAACCCAACCCTGATCATCGAAGTGCTCTCCGATTCGACCGAAGCCTACGACCGGGGCCGCAAGTTCGAGCATTACCGCAAACTGGAGTCGTTAGCTGAATACGTGCTGGTCGCTCAGCATCGTCCCCATGTCGAATCCTACCGACGGCAACCGGGTCAGCAGTGGTTGTTGACCGAAAGCACCGGTCTGGAGAGCGTCTTCCGGCTGGATTCGATTGAATGCGAACTGGCGCTGGCCGAGATTTATGACAAGGTTGAGTTTAGCAATACCAATGATTAAGACCAATGCGGCGTGGCTTTTCAGGCTGAGAATGCTATCTTAAACGCCAGTCGGAACCTTTCAGAACCCTCCCCGGAAACCCATAGATTATGAACAACCCAGCTATTCTTTCCCAACCCCTGTCTCCCGTACAACAGCCGATTTTCCGTGCCCCGACCTGGACGGTGGACGCCGTGTTAGAGCTCTTTGAACTGCCTTTCGCCGACCTGATTTTCCGGGCGCAACAGGCCCTGCGCGAGCATTTCGATCCCAACGCGATTCAGCGTTCGACCCTGCTCTCGGTCAAAACCGGCAATTGTTCCGAGGATTGCGGCTATTGCTCCCAGTCCAAACGCTACCAGACCGGACTGGAGGCGCAACGCCTGTTGTCTACCGAGGAAGTGCTGGCGGCGGCCAAAGCCGCCAAGGCGCAAGGTGCGGGCCGGTTCTGCATGGGCGCAGCTTGGCGCGGTCCTAAAGAAAAAGATCTGCCCGCAGTCATGGAGATGGTGCAAGCCGTTAAGGCGCTCGGGCTGGAAACCTGCGTGACCTTGGGCATTCTCAAGGAGGGCCAGGCTGAACAACTGAAGGAAGCTGGCCTGGACTATTACAACCATAATCTCGATACCGCCCCGGAGTTTTACGGGGACGTCGTCACGACCCATACCTATCAGGATCGGCTGGATACCTTGCAACAAGTGCGTGAAGCCGGCTTGAAGATTTGCAGTGGCGGCATCGTCGGCATGGGCGAAACCCGCCAGCATCGCGCCGGACTGATCGCAAAACTGGCCAACCTTGATCCACCGCCGGAATCGGTGCCGATTAATAATCTGGTGCCGATTCCCGGAACACCGCTAGCTAACAGCGATCCCATTGACATCTTTGAATTCGCCCGCACCATTGCCGCCGCGCGCATCACCATGCCCAGTAGTTACGTGCGTCTATCCGCCGGGCGGGAGCAGATGAGCGAAGCTGATCAGGCATTGTGTTTTCTGGCGGGCGCCAACTCGATTTTCTATGGCGATCATCTGCTCACCACCCGCAATCCCCAAACGCCTCGCGATAATGGGTTATTTGAGAAACTGGGCTTGCATGGCGTTTGAGTGACAGGGTCAAAAAGTCGCCTCTCTATAAAATTAACAGGAGCCACCGATGACTGAAAAATTCCGCCTGGTCACGCGCAGCGATATGGATGGCTTGGTGTGCGCGGTTCTGCTCAACGAGCTGAAACTGATCGACGACATCAAATTCGTGCATCCTAAGGATATGCAGGATGGCAAGATCAAAATCAGCGACCACGACATCACCACCAACCTGCCTTACGTCCCCGGCGTCCATCTGGCGTTTGATCATCATTCGTCCGAAGTCTTGCGCAATGAGGAGCATGATAATCACATTATTGACCCGAATGCGCCATCAGCGGCCAGGGTCGTATTCGACTATTACGGCGGCAAGACTCGCTTCTCGGCCATCAGCGATGAAATGATGGTCGCGGTGGATAAAGCGGATTCAGCACAATTTTCCAGGGAAGATATTCTTGAACCCAAGGGCTGGGAGTTGCTCTCGTTTCTCATGGACGCGCGCACTGGTCTCGGGCGCTTTCACAATTTCCGGATTTCCAATTACCAGTTAATGATGAACCTCATTGACTATTGCCGCAGTCACGGCATTGACGACATCCTGAAACTGCCGGATGTGCAGGAACGGGTGGATATTTATTTCGAACATGCGCCCAAAGCGAAGGAACAAATTCAGCGCTGTAGCACGGTGCATGGGAAGCTCGTGGTGCTCGATCTGCGCAACGAGGAAACCATTTGGGCAACCAATCGTTTCATGATTTACGCATTATTCCCCGAGACCAACATTTCTATCCATGTCATGTGGGGTTTTCAAAAGCAAAATACGGTATTCGCCACGGGCAAGTCGATTCTGAACCGCACATCCCGGACCAATATCGGCGAACTGATGTTGCGTTACGGCGGCGGTGGCCATGAAAAGGCCGGTACCTGCCAGATTGACCACGATAAAGCGGATGCCATACTGGCCGCACTCATTGCCCAGATTAATCAGGATGGCTGAAAGCAAATCATTAACGATGGCTACCAACATGGATTGGTTGAACCGCAGCCTGAAAGCGGTCTGGCATCCATGTACTCAGATGAAATGGCACGAAGATGGCGCGTTGCCGCTGGCGCCAATCGCTCGCGGGCAGGGCGCATGGTTGTACGATTTCGACGGGCGGCGCTATCTGGACGCGATTGGTTCCTGGTGGGTCAATCTGTTTGGCCACGCCAACCCGCGCATTAATGCCGCTATTCGTGACCAACTGGATCGGTTGGAGCATGTGATTCTGGCTGGCTTTACCCACGCACCGGTGGTGGAGTTGTCGGAACGGCTGTCAGCCCTGACCAGCGG
This sequence comes from Candidatus Competibacteraceae bacterium, assembly GCA_020445005.1. Taxonomy (GTDB): domain Bacteria; phylum Pseudomonadota; class Gammaproteobacteria; order Competibacterales; family Competibacteraceae; genus UBA2383. Next base: position 7,293 of record JAGRHM010000127.1, read on the forward strand.
GACGCTCGGTCACTGTTTCTATGCCTCGGATGGCTCCTCGGCAGTGGAAATCGCTCTGAAGATGTCGGCTCACTACTGGCGTAACCAAGGCCATCCCGAAAAAAACCGGTTTCTCTGCCTGACTGGTAGTTATCACGGCGAAACCCTGGGTACGCTCGGGGTTAGCGATGTCGAGCTTTACAAGGAAGCCTACGGGCCGCTGATGCGCCACGCCATCACTGTTCCCTCCCCCGATGCGCGTCAAGCTGTAGAAGGGGAAACCGCCCTTGATGTCGCCCGTCGCGCTGCGGCAGGGCTGGAGATCGTGCTAGCTGAACATCATACTTCGGTTGCCGCCCTGATTGTCGAACCACTAGTGCAGGGCGCTGTCGGGATGGTCATGTACGATCCTGCGTATCTACGGCTGGCCCGCGCGCTATGCAATCGCTACCAGGTTCATCTGATCGCCGACGAAATTATGGTCGGCTTCGGTCGCACTGGGACATTGTTTGCCCACGAACAGGCCAGTATTCGTCCCGATTTCTTGTGCTTATCCAAGGGGTTGACCAGCGGTTATCTGCCGTTGTCAGTCACCCTGACGACCGACGCGGTGTATGCAGCATTCTATGACGATGCGGTGACGCGCGGTTTTCTGCATTCCCATTCCTTCACCGGCAATCCGCTGGCCTGTCGCGCAGCGCTCGCCGTTCTGGATATCTTTACGGAGGACCACATAATCGACCGTAACCGGTCTTTTGCCGAAAGGTTTACGGGGATGCTCGCGCCACTCGCCCATCATCCGCGCGTCCGGCATTTCCGGCGGCGCGGCATGATCTGGGCGTTAGACATCGATACCGATCTTCCTGATTTCCGTCTGCGCTTCTATCGCGAGGCGCTGGCGCGCGAGGTTTTTCTGCGTCCGCTCGGCACAACGGTTTATTTTATGCCGCCCTACATTCTTGATAACGACGAAACCGCGCTACTCGCGGAACGGGCCGTTGCGGCGCTGAATGCGGTGTTGGAGACCGACTCTCCCTCACTTCTTGAAAAAGAGGATTCCGGCTCCAATGTGGTCAAATGACGTACTGGATTTGACCATCGAGCAATCACGCTGCACCTGGTAAAAATTGTCGCGGCTGGGAGGCGCGGCTGAACTACCGCCGGTGACCTGAGGTCATCGACCATGCCTTGAAGGACACCATCATGCGCTATCCGTTTTTTCTGGGGATTTTTTTAGGCATTTTATCATGGTCGCCGCTTGCCCCAGCCAGCCCGGTTACCGAGGAATTCGCTGTGCCATTGCAAGCAACTTCTCCACGCGCCGCGCCACGCGCTTCAGGCCGGGTGCGCAAGGTTAAAGATAACCTCACGGGAGAACCGGCATTCCGGGCGAAAACCGCCCAGGCAGCAATCACAGCCGCGATTGAACAGGACGCCGCCGGTTGCTGGATGATCCGCCATAACGCGGGATTCGGCTGGGTATCTTCAGGCCATGTTCGCTATCCGGCTTCGGAGAACCCTGTGGCTTTGCGCCGGTCGCGACAGGAAGCCCGCTTCCAGGCGTTCACTGACGCCCGCACCCGGTTGAATGGTTGTTTGCGAACCCTGTCGCCGGAAGCTCGGCGAAGCGTTACAGAGCGACTGGAGCAGGATGGGGCTATTCGGCTGGCGCTGATCAATCTGGCAACTAATGATGCGGAAAAGTCGGAGCAAGCCTTGCGTATTCTGGCGCGCGGCTTTGTTGCCTATTCGGTCGATGAGAATGCGGCTGACCATTCGATTCAAGTCAATCTGGTGACGACTCCGCGCACCGCGAGCCAGCTAACCCGTCCTGCAGCACAGGCTATCGAGGCAATTTCCCTTCAGGATGGGTTGCGACAATTACTGGCTGAGATTCAGGCGGGTCTGATTCCGCCGGTGGGTCATCGCTTAATCGTCGTCAATGCATCCGGGGAACTCGCGCTGGTTGGCTATGCCCTGAACCTGGTAGGCTTCCATCCAAACCCGGAGGCTCAGGATAAATTGCGCGTTGACGCCGAAAAAATCGCTACAGCGCGCGCTACGGAAGCGCTCGTCGGTCTGGCGACCGGTAATGATGCGCGCTGGTGGAACAGTCTGGACGAAATCAGTCAAAACGAGGTGCGCGCCGCAGGCAGCGGTTATGATGACAACGAACCGAGCGTGCGCCGTTTCGGGCAAATACGGGATTTGGTTATGGCCTCGGCTGTAGACGATCCTGGCTTGCAAACTTTGCGCGATGGAGGGCTGCCGACGGCAGCGGCTATCCGGCGCTTTGGCGATGAAAATCTGGTTACCGTGGCCGTAATTTATACTCCAACCGTCAGGAAACCCACGCCGCCAACCGTGGAACCCGCGACCGAGACGACAGTAGAACCGGGCGCTGCGCCTGCGCCATCAGCCTCCGAGCCGTCGGGAGAGTCTTCGCCTGCATCGTTGCCATCGGCCGCTCCCGCTACCGAAACTGCTTCTCCAGCAACCCCGGTTGCCGCGCCGACGGAAAGCCACTAACGCTGGCAACGCGGACAGTAATAGCTCGACCGCTGCCCAAGCCGGCAACGGTCAATGGGTTCCCCGCAAACCCGGCAAGGTAGCCGGTAACGGTTATAGACGCATAACTGTTGGCGGAAATAGCCGGGTTCACCATCGCCGCCGACAAAATCGCGCAGGGTCGTGCCCCCCTGGCGGATGGCTTCGTCCAGAATTTCACGAATGGCTGCCGCCAGTTGCTCGTATTCGTCCAACGCAACCTGCCCCGCCAGGCGCAGGGGACTGATGCCGGCGGCGAACAATGATTCACTGGCATAGATGTTACCCACCCCGACCACGACATGATGATCCATGATAAAGGGTTTCACGGGCACGGTTCGGCCTCGCGCCTGCTCGTGGAGCCATGCGCCGGAGAAGTCCTCATCCAGAGGTTCCGGCCCCAGCGCCTCAAGCAGGGGATGTTGTTCCGGCGGGTCCGCCGTCCACAGCACCGCCCCGAAGCGGCGACTGTCGTTGAAGCGCAGACAGCGACTGTTGCCTAGCTCAATATCCAGATGATCATGTTTTCCGATCAGCGTATCCGTGGACAAGATACGCAAGCGGCCGGTCATGCCCAAATGGACGATCACCGTCCCCGCCGTCACGCGGAGCAGAAGATACTTGGCGCGTCGGTCAACGCACTGAATGCGCTGTCCCAGCAGGACGGTCATCAGGATTTCGGGCACTGGCCAGCGCAGTCGAGGTTGCCGCACCACAACCCGCGTAACTATTTGACCGGTGACATGCGGAGCGATGCCGCGCCGGACCGTTTCCACTTCAGGCAGTTCGGGCATTATTCACTCGGCGCGAGAGAAAACTCGGCGTTTTCCAGCGGCGGCGCGAGAAAACTGGCCGCCGTGCTGGTCAACAGTCGATAGAGATGATCAGAACAAAGATAGACGGTAGCGCCGGTTTGCAGATAGCGTAATCCATCGGTTGGCGTAGTTACCCCAAAATGAATGTCCTGATTATCCAGCTGCAACTGAATCAGGGAAGGATCGAGCCGCAGCGCCGGTAAATCCAGGTCAGCAGCGGGGTATTGGCGCGGGCAACGCAGGTTTGTTGCTTCAAGTACCCGACTGATTAGCACGGCATTCGCCCACCCGCTGTCGGGTGCGATCATTCGCCAGCGACCTTCCTGCCGCGTGAACACGAGTGTTTGCTGACCGGGACGCGCCACTGTGATGCGTGCAATCTGGTCACTGGATTTCTCTACCAGTAGGGGCGGCATCAGCGGTTTCCGGCCCGACTCCAGAAAGGCCAGAGCCGCCAGTCCGCCTGCCAGGATCAGTAATCCGCCATTGATCCAGCGCCGCCGCTCGATAACTTTCATGATCGCTGCCGACGGAACCAGATCAGCCAACCGCTGGCGAGCAATCCTGCCGGCAGAATAATCAGGAAGAATGCCGCCAGCATTGCCAGCGTGTTTTCCGAAAGATACAGATTCGCATCCGGAACGTTTTTTGGCGGAATAGTAATCAATGCCTCGTCAAGCACCAGCCAGTTAAAAATATTCAATCCCAGCTCCAGATTGGCGCCATTGCCCAGATAGGTATTGGATAGAAAATCGCTATCGCCGACGATCACCAGGCGTTGCTGAATGGCGTCTCCTGATGGGGCGACCGAACCAGGCTGAGGTCGGAAGAGCGCCAACCCTACGGTCAGTGGGCCAGGACGCTCGACGGTATCGGGATCGAACTGGATGCGCCCTTCCAGAGAACCGGTCTCGGTCCAGCTCGATGATTGGCTTTGCAACAGCACCGCTGTTTGCCAGCCCGCCAATGGTTCGACCTCGAACGCCGCCGCCTGAGGCAGCAGGGCGGGGGAACGCAAGGGTGCAGTGACCGGGTGAGGACCATAATCAGCGATGGGAATAAAAGCCGGATGGCTGATGCCCAAGCGCGGCGTATCGGCATCCACCACAACGCCCGGTAGCAAGGTCATGCCCAGCAGCGCCGCCAGCGCTTTCAAACCGGAGGGATCAGCCGGCTCCAGTAACCAAAGCAAATTGCCACCCTCTTGCACATAACTCAGCACCGCGCGGATTTCATCAGCCGTCAAAGGCGTTTGTGGGCTGGCGATCACCAACCCATCGGCATCGGCGAGAATACCCGGTTCCGCGATGAGATTGACGCCGCGCGTCTCGATGCCGATTTTTGTTAGTTCGCGCCCGAACGCGCCCAGATCGTGGTTAGCAACGCCATGCGGTTGGCGTTCGCCATGACCTTCAAGGAACAGCACGAGCCGATTCTGGCGGCGGCTCAGGCGCTGCAACACCTGGGTTAAAGCCTGTTCGCCAGGATATTGCAACGTTTCACGACGCCCAGCGTACTCCACGGAGAGTGCGCCATCCCTGGTAATGCCCAGTTCACGAACCTGGTCCGGCAACAGATCAGGATTAGCCCATGTTACTATTAGGTCAGATTTGTAGCGCCGATAGCGATCGATTAAGCGGCTGATCCCTTCCCGAAGTGGGGAATTATCGCGGATGTATGCGGTAACGTGAACGGGTCCATCCAAGCGCGTCAGCAACGCTTGGCTGGCCTCGGACAAGGTGTTGCGACCGCTGGCGGTCCAGTCAGCTCTTATCGGATAACGAACGCTCAACCACGCCAACAGCCCAATCACCAAGCTGAACAGGAGCAGGAACAGCAGATGCTGGCGCCATAACCGCCGACGCATGGAGGAGTCGAGGCGCATGAGAATTAATCCCGCAGGCGCAAATCATCCAGCCGGCGCATCGCCAAGCCCAAGAACGCCAGGCTGAACAAGAAATAGTAGGCGAGATCGCTACTGTCGAATAACCCTAGCAGGAACGAATCATAATGACGACGCAACGATAGATAGCTTAACAGGTCGCTGCTGATCCCTTGAGCGGTGCTGGCCGCATCCACGATCCACAGCGCTAGCAAAAGTCCCAGTGTCGTAACTGCTGCCACTGTGGGCTGAGTCGTCAGAGTGGACAGGTATAAACCAGCCGCTGTAGCTGCTGCTACCAGCAGAGTCAGTCCAAGCGCGCCCGCCAACAGTTTGCCCAAGTCGAGGGGAGCGCCCATCGCCAGCGATAGCGGCATCAGTGTGATCAAGCCAACGGCGTTGATAAAAAAGGTCACTACCCCCAGATACTTGCCCAGTACCATCGCAGGAGTTCCTACTGGAGCGGATAGCAACAGGTCGAGGGTGCGGGAGCGGCGCTCCTGACTGAACAGGCGCATGGTCAACAGGGGCACTAAAAGCAGCAACACCCAGGCAGCTACCCGGAACAACGGCGCTACTACCAGATCGGTTACGCCGGGAGCATGATCCAATGCCACCAACCGTCCCTGCAAGTTCCGGAAATCATCCACTAATAGTATAAACATCCAGGCCAGCAGTCCTTGAGTAACGGCCAACAGGCTCCAGGCCAGCGGTGACAGGAACAGGCTGCGCCATTCATGGATAGCAATGACAAAAATCATTGGTCCATTTCCGTTTTTAGAATCAGATCGACGAAGAGCTGCTCCAAATGGGAATGCTCAGGCGTCAGTTCCTGGAGTCCCCAGTCGCCCGCCCTTTGGATCAGCGAGGCGGTAGGCGCGGCGTTAGCAGCATGATGAAGACAAAAATACCCCTGGCCTAGATCGTCAATCTGTTCCACGCCCGGTAGCCGCTCCAGTAGAGCCAGTGGCGGTGGCGTATGCAAGCCAATGCGCAAGCGCGTCGATGGTTGGCGTTCCAAATCGGCGAGAGTGACCGTCTGCGTCAAGCGACCCATACGCATCATCTGTACATGGGTGCAGAGCGTCTGAACTTCCGTCAGTAGGTGCGAGGACAAAATGACGCCGCGTTCCTGGCTCAGTTCGCCAATTAATTCACGGATTTCGCGCGACTGAAGGGGATCAAGACCCACAGTAGGTTCATCCAACACCATCACCGTCGGATCATGCAGCACCGCTTGGGCGATGCCAACCCGTTGGCGGTAACCTTTGGACAAATAACCGATCAGACGGCGGCTGACATCGGTTAACCCACAGCGTTGTTTGATCCGCGTTGCAGCCTGATGGCTGGCCCTGCGATTTAATCCATGGAGGCGGGCGCTATAATGCAGTTGTTCATCAACGGTCAGTTCACGGTACAACGGCGGTTGCTCGGGCAAATAACCCAGCACCTGCTTAGCTCGAATAGGCTGGTCCAACAAATCGACACCATTAATAATGATTTGTCCCGCATCCGGCGCCAGCACACCCACTAACATGCGCAGGGTCGTGGACTTGCCCGCGCCATTCGGACCCAGGAACCCCAGAATCTGCCCACGCCGCAGGGTAAAACTGATGTCATCGACTACCCGGACCTCGCCATGACAACGAGTCAATCCCTCGACCTGCACAAGGACTTCATCCATCATGTGCTTTTCAACACGCATTGACCGATCGAGGGCATTACTATAGAAACATCGCTGACCCAAACCTGTTACCTATTCATTGTAAACCATTCCATGGACAAAAACTCCGAACCCTTGTCGCCCGCCGACCATGATCTTGCCGAAGGATTGAATATTAACGAGCAAGGAGAACCCCTCATCCATGGATTGCATGTCATTATCCGCTTTTGTGTGCGGATTCTGGCGGTGCTGATGACCTTGCTACGCGATGACGTGCTACACGTCAAACTGGTGCTGGCGACTGCGCTCATGGCCATTGCGCGAAAAGTGATCGTCCTCGATTATAAAACGCTGGAACCTGAATACATCTGGGCAACCGCCGCGGTCGTTTTTGCCCTGAGCATTGGCTATTGGCTAGTCGCCAGGAAGACGACATAAACGACAAACCCGCCTGACAGCGGGCTCATCATTCATAGCCAAATTGTCAGACTTAACGGTCTCTACTTGATCTTGGCTTCCTTGTAAGGGACGTGCTTACGAACCACCGGATCGTATTTTTTCATCTCCAGTTTTTCCGGCGTAGTCCGCTTGTTCTTGGTGGTAGTGTAGAAATGCCCGGTACCTGCGGTAGATACCAGTTTAATCTTGTCGCGCATGATGATGCTCCTCAGAATTTTTCGCCTCGGGCGCGTAGCTCAGTGAGTACTGCGTCGATCCCTTTCTTGTCGATAATACGCATACCGTGCGCCGACACGCGCAGCTTTACAAAGCGCCTTTCGCTTTCGACCCAGAAGCGATGCTCGTGCAGGTTAGGCAGAAACCGACGGCGGGTCTTGTTATTAGCATGGGATACATTGTTTCCGGTGGTCGGGCCTTTACCCGTCACCTGACACACTCTGGACATTGGATTTCTCTCCAACCGGCATAGCCGGATTAATACTGTGTGGGGCTTATAGCAAATTTTGCAATTCATCACAACGAGATGCTTGCGCATCACAAAAAACCCTCACTGCAATGCGCGAGTGAGGGTTTAGGAGAAGGTGCCTGGCGATGACCTACTTTAGCATGAGTAACCTCACACGATCATCGGCGCGGCGCGGTTTCACGACCGAGTTCGGGATGGGGTCGGGTGGTTCCCGCGCGCTGGGGTCGCCAGGCAGAAAAGGGGGAACGTGCGATATGTAAAGCGCAGGGGGCATACCCAAGGCTTGGGTGTTAGCGGGTCAAGCCGCACGGTCGATTAGTACGGGTCGGCTGCACGCCTTACGGCGCGTCCACCGCCACGCCTATCCACGTGGTGGTCTGCCACGGACCTTGAGGCGTCTCAAAGGACGCGGGAGAACTGATCTTGGGGGAGGCTTCCCGCTTAGATGCTTTCAGCGGTTATCCCGTCCGGACGTAGCTACCCGGCGGTGCGTCTGGCGACACAACCGGCACACCAGCGGTCCGTCCATTCCGGT
>JAGRHM010000128.1 GCA_020445005.1 Candidatus Competibacteraceae bacterium
GAATGGCAACGCACCCCAGCGCAAATCCTAGCCGCCAGCCGCGATAATGAATGGCGCAAGGCGCTGCTGGAAGGCTGGGCGCGGGCGGCGGAACGGCATCGCGATCCCGACTGGGCCGAGGCGCTGTTGCCGATCTATTCCGACCATGCGACCTTGACGGCGGCACTGGCCGCGGCACTGCCGCCGGAACGTCTTGAAGCCTACTTGCTCAATCTGATGAATGAAACTTCGTCAGGCGGTCGGGCGATCGCGTTGGTGGTGCTCAGTCGCGTTGAACGACCCTGGAGCGTCGCACTCGCCCGGGCAATGCTGGAACAGGTGCGTCAGCGCATCTGCGAGGACAAACAACCGGACTGGTGGCTGGCCAATGCATTGCGCGGTTTCGCCCGCTGGATTCCACCGGAATTGAGCGAGGAAGCGGCAGCCCACTGGCCGAGAGAGGCGAAACAATGGCGTCAATGGGAAAAGGCGGTCGAGGATTGTCTTGATCAGCTACGCTTCCGGCGGAAGATGCGCGAGGCTATTGCAGAATAGAATCCATTTCACCGAGACTTTGAACCATGAGCACCTTGCTACGCGAACACGCCGAACAACAATTTGCCGAGGAACTGCATGTTCTAGCCGAAACCGACCGGCGTCCCCGTCCGCCGAACTGGCATCGCTCACCCCAGGCAGTGGCAACCTACCTGCTGGGCGGCACGCTGGATAACGGCTTCACTATCACCCCTAAATACATCGGCAACCAACGCTTGATGGAAATCGCTATCGCCACGTTGGCCACTGACCGTGCTTTGCTCCTGCTCGGCATGCCGGGTACGGCCAAAACCTGGGTGTCGGAGCATCTGGCGGCGGCGATTTCCGGCGATTCCACCGCCCTGGTGCAAGGCACCGCCGGAACCAGCGAAGAAGCCATCCGCTACGGCTGGAACTATGCGCGACTACTTGCCGAAGGACCCTCGCCAGCGGCGCTGGTCGCCGGTCCCGTGATGCGCGCCATGCAAACCGGCTGTATCGCGCGGGTCGAGGAACTGACGCGCATTCCCGCCGACGTGCAGGATTCGCTCATCACCATCCTGTCCGAGAAGACCCTGCCGATCCCGGAACTGGATACCGAAGTGCAGGCGATCAAGGGTTTCAACATCATCGCCACCGCCAACGACCGCGACCGGGGCGTCAATGAACTGTCCAGCGCGCTGAAACGCCGCTTCAATACGGTCGTGTTGCCAACCCCGGACACGTTGGAAGAAGAAGTCAGAATTGTTCAGCAACGAGTGACCGCTCTGGGCCGGGCGCTGGAGCTGCCCGCTGAACCACCGGCGCTGGAGGAAATTCGCCGTCTGGTGACCATCTTCCGGGAGTTACGCGCCGGGGTGACGCTCGATGGCAAAGCCAAAATCAAGTCGCCCAGTGGAACCCTGAGCGTGGCTGAGGCGATTTCGGTGCTGAATAACGGGCTGGCGCTGGCCGCGCATTTCGGCGACGGACGTTTGCAAGCCGGCGATCTGGCCTCCAGCCTGGTGGGCGCAGTCGTGAAAGACCCGGTGCAGGACGCGATTGTCTGGCGCGAGTACCTGGAAACCATCGTTAAGGAACGCGACGGCTGGAAGGATCTGTACCGCGCCTGCCGCGATATTTCGTGAGTCAGCCGGTCATGAGCGATCCTCTTCTGCTCGGCATTCGCCATCACGGTCCCGGTTCGGCGCGCAGTGTATTGAAAGCGCTGACCGAGTGGCAACCGGACCTGATCCTGGTTGAAGGACCGCCGGACGCTCAGGATTTATTGCCGCTGGCCGCTGACCCTGGCATGAAGCCGCCGGTGGCCTTGCTGATCTACGATCCCGCCGAACCACGCCGCGCCGTTTATTATCCGTTCGCCGAATTTTCCCCGGAATGGCAGGCCATTCAGTACGGACTGCGTCGCCAGACGCCGGTGTGTTTCATGGATTTGCCGCAAGCGATCCGCATGGCGCTGGACATTGAAGCAGAGACGGCGGCGGAGCCTGCCGGGCCGATGGATGAGGCCACTACTGAAACGGAAGATATTGAGTCGCCACATACTGAAGACGAGGCGCAGGACGAGGATGGAGATAACAATGAGGATTCCATCCTCCCCGACATCCGCCGCGACCCGTTGCGCTGGGTGGCCGAGGCGGCGGGTTATGGCGATAGCGAACGCTGGTGGGAACACTTGGTCGAGCAACGCCAGAACAGCAACGAACTGTTCCAGGCCATTCAGGAACTCATGTCCGCCCTGCGTGTGGAAGCTGACGCGCAATCGCCGTCGAGCGAGTTGGAGCAACAGCGGGAAGCCGCGATGCGCAGCCACTTACGGGCTGCGCGCAAGGAAGGCTTTGCACGCATTGCCGTAGTCTGCGGCGCATGGCATGTTCCCGCCCTCGCCGAACTGCCCCCGGCGCGCGAGGATACCGCCCGCCTCAAGGGGCTGCCCAAGCGCAAGCTGGCCGCGACCTGGGTGCCCTGGACGTATGGCCGGCTGACTTATGCCAGCGGTTACGGGGCTGGCATCGAAGCGCCAGGGTTCTACCACCATCTCTGGGAAAATGCTGGGGAACCGACCATTCACTGGTTGGCGCAGGTGGCGCAACTTCTCCGTGAACGTGATCTGGCGGCTTCCACCGCCAGCGTGATCGAAGCGGCGCGACTGGCCGACGCTCTGGCCGCCCTGCGCGAGCGTCCGCGACCCACACAGGAAGAATTAAACGAGGCCACGCTCTCCGTACTCTGTCATGGCGATGTCACCCCCCTCCGCTTGATTGAAGAACAGTTGCTGATTGGCGAGCGCCTGGGCGAAGTACCGGACAGCACGCCGATGCTGCCCTTGCAGCAAGATTTGCAGCGCCTACAAAAGCGTTTGCGGCTGCTGCCGGAAGCCAGTCAGCGCGTGCTGGAACTCGATCTGCGCAAACCGAACGATCTGGAGCGCAGTCAACTTTTGCATCGGCTCAATCTGTTGAACATTTCCTGGGGTCAGGTGGAACGGGCCAGCGGCAAGGGCACCTTCAAGGAAAACTGGCGCTTGCAATGGCAGCCGGAGTTCGCGGTAGCCGTCATCGAAGCGAATTTGTGGGGCAGCACTATCCTGGCCGCCGCGAGCGCTCGGGCCTGTGATCGCGCGCGGAATACCGATCAATTGAGTCCGTTGACGAAGCTGGTTGAGCAAACCCTGCTGGCGGAATTGCCCGAAGCCATCGGCGAGGTCATGGATCGGTTGCAAAACGTCGCCGCCCTAACCAGCGACATCCCGCACTTGATGGATAGCCTGCCGCCCCTGGCGCGTATTCTGCGTTATGGCAATGTCCGCCAGACCGATGCCGGACTGGTCGGACACGTCGTAGACGGCCTGGTGACGCGCATTGCCATTGGCTTGCCGGCGGCGTGCGCCTCGCTGGACGACGAAGCGGCAGAGGAGATGTTTGGCCGAGTGCGAGCGATGCAGGACGCCATCAGCGTGCTACAAGACCCCGAACAGACCGAGATCTGGCGAGGGGCGCTGACCAAGCTGGTGGATCAGGCCGATCTGCATGGATTACTGGCCGGATACGCCTGCCGCTTGTTATTCGAGCAGGACGTTTTGTCCGCGCCGGAAACCGCGCGGCGGATGGGGCTGGCTTTGTCGCTGGCCGGCGAACCGGCGCGGGCGGCGGCGTGGCTGGAGGGTTTCCTGCACGGCAGCGGCCAATTATTGCTGCATCATGCGGCGCTGTGGGGCATTCTGGACGGTTGGGTGAGCGGCTTGTCAGGAGAAGCATTTGTGCCGCTGTTGCCGTTGCTACGCCGCACCTTCGCCCGTTTCCCGGCTCCAGAGCGGCGGCAAATGGGCGAGCGCGTCAAACGCGACCGCTCCACCCGCGCCCCGGCCCCGACCGAAATGGACGTGGACGTAGCGCGGGCGGATCGAGTGTTGCCGATTCTGGCCCGGGTACTGGGATTGGCTGAAATCCGCTGAAAAACCCGCATTTCGCCTCATGGGATGTAAAATTTTCAAACATTTATGATTATGATCTATCGCTAAATCCCCGTCCCATGAAAAAACTCCCCATCGGCCTGCAAAACCTGCGTGAGATGCGCACCGAAGGCTACGCCTACGTCGATAAAACTTTTTTCATCGCCCAACTGGCCGAGCAGGGCAAGTATTATTTCCTGGCCCGGCCTCGCCGCTTTGGTAAAAGCCTGTTCGTCGATACCCTCGCCGAAGCCTTCGCGGGCAGTCGGGAATTATTCGCGGGCCTGTATCTGGAAGCGCATTGGGACTGGAGCCGAAGCTATCCCGTCCTGCGCTTTGATTTCAGTCCGGGCGTGCTCAGCGACCGCGCCCTGCTCGATGCGACGCTACTCAGTCAAGTACGTTTCAATCACGAACAACACGGCTTGCCTTGGCAGGAACAACCCGTGCATCTGGCCCTGACCCATTTGGTGGAACGTCTCCATCAGACCACTGGCCAACCGGTCGTCCTGCTGGTGGACGAATACGACAAGCCGATCCTGGATAACCTGTCCACTCCGGAGTTGGCAACAACAATGCGCGAGGGCTTGCGCAACTTCTACTCGGTCATCAAGCGCCTCGACCCGCACCTGAAATTCGTGTTGCTCACCGGCGTCAGCAAGTTTTCCAAGGTTTCCCTGTTCTCCGATCTGAACAATTTGGAAGACATCACCCTCGATCCGCGCGTCGCCGCCTTGTGCGGCTATACCGAACCGGAACTGACCACCACCTTTGCGGAGCATCTCAACGAGGTGGAGATCGCCGAAGTCCGGCGCTGGTACAACGGCTACAACTTCCTGGGAGAGCCTGTCTATAACCCCTTCGATATCCTGCT
>JAGRHM010000129.1 GCA_020445005.1 Candidatus Competibacteraceae bacterium
GGATTGAAAACCGGTCTGGACGTGATCAAGGCGGCGATTCTGGGCGCGGAAAGCTTTGGCTTCGGCACCGCGCCGATGGTGGCGCTGGGCTGTAAATATCTGCGCATCTGCCATCTTAACAATTGCGCCACCGGAGTCGCCACCCAGAATAATGTACTGCGGCTGAACCACTTCCGGGGTACAGCAGAGAAGGTCATGAACTATTTCCGCTTTGTCGCTCAGGAAACGCGGGAGATTATGGCTGAACTGGGCATTCGCCAGTTTGAAGACCTGATTGGCCGCACCGAGTTGCTGGAAATCCTGCCCGGCGAAGGCGGTAAACAGGGGGGTCTTGATTTATCACCGCTGCTGTCGGACGCCGGTTTGCTGCTGAAACATCCGCAATTCTGCATCGAACCACGCAACGAGCCGTTTGACAAAGGCGAATTAGCCGAGCAGATGGTAGCGGATGCGTTGCCCGCGATTGAAGGCAAAACCGGCGGTGAATTCCATTATGTGGTGAAGAATATTCACCGTTCCATTGGCGCCCGGTTGTCCGGTGAGATTGCCCGCCGGCATGGCAATCTGGGGATGGAGAATGCGCCGATCATGTTACGGTTGACCGGTACAGCGGGACAGAGTTTTGGCGTATGGAACGCCGGCGGCTTGCATCTTTACCTGGAAGGCGATGCCAATGATTATGTCGGCAAGGGCATGGCCGGCGGCAAGCTGGTCATTTACCCACCGCGTGACAGCGCATTCGCCAGCCAGGAGACGCCCATTATTGGCAATACCTGCCTGTATGGCGCGACCGGCGGTACGCTGTATGCTGCCGGGACAGCGGGCGAGCGGTTCGCCGTGCGCAACTCCGGGACGCTGGCGATTGTCGAGGGGGTAGGCGATCATGGCTGCGAGTACATGACCGGCGGCGTAGTGGTGGTGCTGGGGGAAACCGGGGTGAATTTCGGTGCGGGCATGACTGGCGGTTTCGCCTTCGTGCTGGATGAGCGCAACGCCTTTGTGGACTGCTACAACCATGAGTTGATCGACATTCACCGCATCGCTACCGAGAATATGGAGCCGCAACGCAACTACCTGCTGGAATTGATCGAGGATTACGTCGCGGAAACCGGCAGCGCCTGGGGCCAGGCGATTCTGGACGATTTCCGCTACTACGCCAGCCGGTTCTGGTTGGTCAAGCCGAAAGCGGCTGATCTCAAGTCGCTGGTCGGCGCGCTGCGGGAAGCGGCGTAAGCGCAATCCAAGGTTTCCTTAACTGCAGGCATTCAGATCGCCCAAGGCGTTGCCTTGGGCTATATAAAATTAGCCTGCCACTTTGGGGTTTAGCCGCCAACGCTTGCTCAACGATCCGTCACATCGCCATCATGCTGAATATGATTGCGGCCGTCGCGCTTCACGGCGTACACCAGGTCATCCACCCGTTTCAGCCATTCATCGAGCGCTTCATGCAAACGGTGCTCGCTCACGCCGAAACTGGCGGTGACCCGGCCAATATCCGGGAAAGGCGCATTGCACAGTTCGCTGTGTAATATTTTCGCTAGCGCCAGCGCCTCGGATCGGGCCGTTTCGGTAGTCAGAATCATGAATTCCTCGCCCCCCCAACGGACAAAATGGTCGGTTCGGCGCAATCGACGCTGTACGCGCGTTGCCACCCCCTTTAATACCCGGTCGCCCTGCTGATGCCCAAAGGTGTCGTTGATCTGTTTGAAGTGATCCAGGTCGAACATAATGAGCGACAGCGGCCGCGTGTAGCGTTGCGCGCGCCGGATTTCCATGTCCAGCACTTGCATAAGATAACGACGGTTGAAAGCGCCCGTCAGCGGATCGGTGACGGTAAGCCGGTATAACTCCTCCTCCATCTGCTTGCGCTCGGTCACATCGCGGCCCACGGATTGCGTCTCGATCAGCGCGTTGTGCTCATCGAGAATCGCCCGGCTGGTCCACTGGACGTAACGAATCGAGCCATCCGCTCTGATCACCCGGTGTTCGTGGGTTCTAATAGGATGCTCGGCATCACAGGCCATCGCCTGAGTTAAGGCATCGGCGCGGTCTTCTTCGGGAATCAGTGGCGCGAAGGAGACGCCCAGCAGTTCCTCGGCAGTCCGACCAAAATAACAGCAATAGGCTGAGTTGACGAAAGTCAGCGTCCCATCGGACAGGGAGCGGCACACCAGGTCGGTTTGATCGTCGACAATCGCCCGGTAGCGAGCCTCACTAAGTTTCAGCCATTCTTCGGTCTGCTTGCGCTCGGTGATGTCGGTGAGCATGTTCAAAGCGCCGGTGAAGCCACCCTTTGCATCCAACAACACCGCCGCGGAAATCAGCATC
Source organism: Candidatus Competibacteraceae bacterium (assembly GCA_020445005.1). GTDB lineage: Bacteria > Pseudomonadota > Gammaproteobacteria > Competibacterales > Competibacteraceae > UBA2383. The sequence goes on from JAGRHM010000129.1 coordinate 2,329, forward strand.
CATAAGGTCTGGCCGTTCTTGTGACGAAAACGTCGCTCATAAGTTACGTTCTCATCTCGAGTGCGGCGCGCCATTTGGCGGCGGTGATCATCGACATCATCAGGGAGTAGAAAATCCTCCAGGGGTCGGGTAAACATCTCATCGAGTTGGTAACCCAGCATATCCAGCACGCGCCAGTTGACGAAAGTGGTCCGGTAATGATCATCCAGCATCCAAATGCCTTCGTTGGCGGTTTCCACAATCTGACGATAACGCGCCTCGCTCCGAGAGAGCGCTTCCTCGGCCTGCTTGCGTTGGGTGATATCCATCGCAGTAATGCGATAAATATATTGACCATCGCTCTTGACGCCCAAGCCGTCAAGTTGCAGATAACGATTTGAAGTATCCGGCAAATTTAACATCACTTCACAAACAGCCTTGGAAGCGCTTTCCTGCATTCTGCCTACAAAGAAATTAAAAATGGGGCGACTCTGTTCGGCAATAAGGGGAGTCAGTCGCCGGCCAATCAAACTGGCGCGTTCCCGGCCCAACAGGATAACGCCGGTTAAATTAATCGCCTGAATGGCGTCATTCTCGGTCAGCGTGAGATAACCGACCGGCGCGAATTCGTAAAGATCGGTGTAGCGTCTTAGGGTTTGTTCAAGCCGATTTTGGGCGTCACGCAGCTCCTCGTTCTGCATTTCCAGTTCAATCTGATGAACTTGCAGTTCCTGGATCAGTTGCTCGTTATCAGTCTGAACAAGGTCTGGACTAGGCGAGGTGAATTTTTGTTGCAACCGGACTTCCGCGCGATGGCGCAATTCAGCGGCGTCTGGTGGAGAATAGCGTTCTATGTCCATAATTTAATTATTTTTTATTCCATGCAGCGACCGGCGTTCGCTGGTTTCCGCAGGTAGGTTCTTCACAATTTCGGTCATGGTAAGCGGTTATCCAGGCCATTCAAATCAGATCGTCTTGCATAGGCTACTCCGGGGGATTAATACCCATCTCCCGTAAGCGCGCCATCAATTGTTCCAGCCATTGCTCAGCCGCGGTCGCTCGCAACTGTTCCTGCGTCAATTGCTGCTCGGCAGCTATCGCTCGCTGGCGTTCTTGCTCTGTCCGCTGGCGTTCCTGTTCGGCTTGTTCCGCGCCGGTAGGGATAAGCCGTCCCTTGAGATCAGTCCAGCGCAGCCACAGCGCCTCCACGCCTTCATATTCCCCTTGCCACAGTATAAGGCCGAGACCCACTTCCTTAAACAACCCACCCGCCTGCTCCACATAAGTCTGGCCCATCAACTGATAGATGCGCAGCAGCCGGTCGGATAATTGACGCCACGGATCGAAAATCGCGTAATACTGCACATGCGCGGCAGCGTACTTGCGCAACTTCTCGTCATCGTCGCCGCCTTCCCGGTTCGAGACGACTTCGATCACGACGACCGGCGGTTTGCCGCCTTGTTCCCAGATAAAATAGGAGCGATTGGGCTTCAGACTCAAGTCAGGACCCGGACCAGGCACATCCAGCGCCAGCATCATGTCGAGAACCAGCGGCGGTTCGCGCAGACCGTAAAACAGTCCCACATTGGCCAGCGCCAGGAACCGGCGATGACCGGGCGCGCATTGCGCCGGTCCCGGCCAAGCGCCGTAGAGGGGTTCTGTCAATAAGCGCTGCTGTTTTTCCGAAAGAATATTATCCACGGGCGTATCATCCTCGGTGACCAGATTTTCCATCTCGCGCTCGACCTCGACGCGAATTTCCTCCAGTTCTTTTTCCCATGCCGCCCGTTGCCGGTTTTCCAGGGGATTGATGACTGCATTCATGATCAGAATGTCCTTTACAATGGCGTTTCAATTCAATATTAGAGGATTTCAGGCGCGTTATTGCGGTATCCCCAGCAGACCATTTCAGGCTAACATGCGCCATCCATTGCTTGAGGACTTCTTCGCATGGCTAAACGCACTCCTCTGTATAACGGTCATCTCGCCCTGGGGGCGAAGCTGGTGGATTTCGGCGGCTGGGACAT
>JAGRHM010000130.1 GCA_020445005.1 Candidatus Competibacteraceae bacterium
TACCCTGTTAATGAAGGATATATACGGGTCGGCCCCCTCATTGAGGTTCCCAAAGTTCTACAGGAAAAAGGCATTAATTCGGTTGAAATCATCGACAGCATTGGCCTGGACGTAACGCTGTTCAGCGATCCCGAGAACACGATTCCCTTCGCGACCGTCGGTCGATTATTGGAATTATGCGCAGCGCGGGCGAAGTGTCCGGATTTCGGATTACTGATCGGTCAGAGATGTGGACCTGATTGCCTGGGTCTTATTGGCCGTCTGTGTCAACAGATGGCGAATGTCGGTTCGGCATTACGCAACCTCGTTCTCCATCTGCACCTACACGACCGGGGTGCTGCGCCCTTTTTGTCGGTGGAAGGGAATGTAGCGGTGTTAAGCTATTCGATCTACCATCCTCAAACAGAAGGCTTCAGTCAGATTTATGACGGTGCGATTGCCATCGCCTTTAATATGATGCGGGCGCTATGCGGCCCAGCCTGGAGACCTGACGAGGTGCTGTTTTCCCACGAACCACCTGAGGATAGCCGACTCTATCGCCACTTCTTTCAAGCGCCGCTCCGCTTTGACAGGGAGCAAACGGCGTTGGTGTTTCCGGCAAAGTGGCTTGACCAACCTGTGCCTGGCGCCGATCCCCTTCTACGTCGGCAATTCGAACAACAGGTTGCCGCTCTCGAAAACCTGTATCCGCGCGATTTGAGCGGCCAGTTACGCGCCGTATTACACACTCTGCTGATTACCCATCGATGTTCCCTGGAACGGGTTGCGGAACTCTTCTCAATGCACCGCCGCACTTTGAACCGGCGACTGAAAGAGCGGGATTGCACTTTTCAAGGGCTGGTGGATGAGGTGCGCTTTGAAATTACGCGCCAATTACTGGAAGATACCCACATGAGCATGAGCCAGATTGCCATAATCCTCGATTATGGCGACGCCAGCGCATTCACCCGGGCTTTTCGACGCTGGTCCGGAATGGCGCCGACTGCGTGGCGATCTCTGAACTGAACCCGCGCCGCGTCAACATAAGTAGGGTGATTCCAAAGCCTGCCGCAAGCGCGCTATATTCAGACCGCGCGTCAGCCCCCAGTGACGGGCAAGCTCATCATGACAGAGACCGGTTACCGGGTCGCCATGGAAAAAGGCGCCTGAAACAAAACACTTCGGTTCGCCAGCAAGCTGATCCAGCTTTTTCAGCCAGAGACGCGCCTGAGTTTCAGGCATCCAGCCTACGAGAAGATCGACCAGATAACCCGCCCGCTGACGAGCGATGCCGTGCAGAGGCAACAGATCAGGCATCCATCCGTCAAGCAAGGCGCGCACGACCGGAATCAGCGCGTTTTCCAGATCGCGATAGGAAGCCACGGTCTCATTCCAGCACACGGTTAGCCACAGATCATCGAGATGTTGGGGGTGAGCCTGGGAATGCATGGTCACTTGTTACGTTGGGCAATCAGCATGAGCGCATCCGCTAGATGATGCTGGATCCAGCGCATATCGCCCACATAATAATCCAACGCTTCCTGGGCGCGCCTTTGCAAAGCGCCGCTTTCGAGGAGTCCACGCCGCGCCAGGGCGAGGATATCTTGCCGGTCCTGATCCTGAAAGCGCGCCAGTTTGCTGACGGCGAGATCGAGCGGCGACAGCACCGCCAGCGTCAGAGGAACATTCGGCAGTTGACTCAACGCTACAGCATCCTGGTCGTAATCCGGGTGCATTAAGACAATGTCCGAGAAATAGTTATAGTCATAGACCAGATGGCGGGGCAATCCGGTTTCATCGGTATAGCGGATCAACAAATCCTGTGGAAGGAGAATCCGGCGCGAGAAAATGGCTTCTACATCCTTGGAAACCCGTTCATCGGTGTAGATGTGGACAGCAGCCCCTCCCACCAGAATAGCCCGCACTGGTTCGGACAATGCTGGGGGCAAAGTTGCTCCGATACGCTCAAACAGGGTGAACACAGCGCGCAGATAGGCGGTGCGAGGAAGTCGCTGCAATTCTATATTCATGAGTTGCCATCAAGAATAGTTAAAGTAATCTATAATTAAATTCTAATATACCGGACAGGCTAATAGTTGATAACTAACCAAACCACCTCACAGAGGATTCAGGAGGAGCAACAATGGCTCACATTATCGTTATGGGCGCCGGCATCGGTGGATTGCCGCTCGCTTACGAAGCCCGGGAAAAGCTGGGAAAAACCCACGACATCACAGTAATCAACACCAGCGAGGAGTTTCATTTCCTCCCTTCCAACCCCTGGTTATTGGTCGGCTGGCGTCGTCGAGGGGACATTGCCTTTCCCATTAGTCCCTATCTCCAAAAAAAAGGGATCAACTTTATCGCCCAACCGGTGACTCATATCAATGCCGAGCATAACCAGGTCACGATACGGAACGGAGAAACCCTTAGTTACGATTATCTCGTCATTACTACGGGGCCTAAACTGGCGTTTGACGAGGTTCCCGGCACTGGCCCGCATGGTGGCCATACGCACTCGGTCTGCGCTGTGGATCATGCCCAGACTGGATATGAAGCCTATGAGGCCTTTTGCGAAGACCCCGGCCCCATTGTCGTGGGCGCCATGCCCATGGCCAGTTGCTTTGGGCCGGTCTACGAAAGCGCCTTTATCATCGATGCCGATCTGCGCAAGCGCAAGTTGCGTAAACATGTGCCGATGACCATGATCACCAGCGAACCCTATGTCGGCCACATGGGGCTGGGCGGGGTCGGCGATTCTAAAGGTATGCTCGAATCCGAACTGCGCAACCGCCACATTAAATGGATTACCAACGCCAGGACTACTCGAATCGAGCGCGATCACGCCTGCGTCGAGGAATGCAACGAGCAGGGCGAAGTCATCAAGGAGCACCAAGTTCCATTTAAGTTTGCCATGACCTTACCCGCTTTCCGGGGCGTTGATCCGGTCGCTGCCGTGGAAGGGTTATGCAACCCGCGCGGTTTCGTGCTGATCGACGCCAATCAGCGCAGCCCCAGGTATCGAAATATTTTTTCCGCCGGCGTATGCGTCGCGATTCCGCCGGTCGAATCTACGCCGGTGCCGACTGGCGTACCTAAGACCGGTTATATGATCGAATCCATGGTGTCGGCGATTGTCCAGAACATTCAGGCTGATTTAGCGGGTCAACCGGCGACTGCCAAAGGGACGTGGAACGCCGTCTGTCTGGCGGATATGGGCGATACCGGTGCGGCTTTCGTGGCGCTGCCGCAGATTCCGCCGCGCAACGTTAACTGGTTCAAGAAAGGCAAGTGGGTCCATTACGCCAAGATTGCCTTTGAAAAGTACTTTATCCACAAAATCAAAACGGGCGCGTCGGAACCCGTGTACGAAAGATATGTGATGCGGCAACTGGGCATTGAACGATTGGAGTGAATTCAATCAATGCTGGCGTAAAACTCTCGATATCCAGAGAAAATTGCACGGAACGCAGCCTCACTCGGCCACCGATGTGGATCGAAGCCTGCCATAGCCTCGCAACCTGATTAGCCGACATTCCGAACCACCCCGGCGCTTCGCGCCCATGCGCGCCAACTTAAGAGGTAAGAACTTGAAAAAAATGTGAAAGAATGACAGGCGCAAGGTTTCTTTTTAATCCAAGCGACCGGAGGACCGACCGCTATGAGCCGGCCATTTGGAAATGTTGACACGACATTTGAGAGTTTCTTGCAAGAGTTGCCGGAGGATTATCGGGCGTTAGCCTTGGACTTCAAAGCATTCTGCCGATCCCGCGAGATCAAAACCCCAGAACAATGGATGCAAGTGGTGATGTGTTACTGTGGGATTGCACTGCGCGATCGATACCCGGTTGTTCCGTCAGACTCCGTCATTTGGGACATCACAGGTCGTTGTAGCCCAGATGACGCGTAGCGAAATCCGGGGCATCCTGAATTCCGCTACGCTCCATCCAGGCTACGCGCTGCAAACGACGAGCAACCGAATCTCCTCCCAAGAGGAGGAACTCATAGGTGGCAAGCTCAATACCCCTATCGGGGTCACTGGAAAATAACCTGCTATTCTTGTTTGCATTGCCAAGTTGAACGCCATGCTTGAAAGAGCAAGACCCCGCCCCCGTTACTCAACAACATTGAGGCCCTGATTGTGTACACGCCACACCGTTTGAAACCGTCGATGGGCGCGCTATCCTGCACCCTTGCGGCGTTGATCGCTTCCGGATTCATCGCTAACGCGGCGCTGGCCCAACAACCGACCGGGCAAAACCGCCCGCCCACACCCGTCACCGTGGCTGAGATCAAACCGGAAAACACCCCGGCGACCTTTGAATTTACCGGCAAGACCGCAAGTTCCCGGCAGGTGGAAATCCGCGCTCGGGTCGAAGGCTATCTGGACAAAATCGCCTACGAAGAAGGTAGTCTGGTCAAGAACAAGCAATTACTGTTCCAACTCGATCCCGATCAGTTCAAGGCAGCGCTGGCCAGCGCTAAAGCGGAACTCGCACAGCGGGAAGCGCTGCTCACCAACGCTAATCTCACCTTGAAACGGGTGCGTCCCCTGGCAAAACAGAACGCTTTGAGTCAACAGGATCTGGACAACGCCATCGCCAACCAGCTCACTGCCCAAGCACAGGTGCAAGCGGCCCAGGCGCAGGTCGATCAGGCGCAATTGAATCTGGGTTACACGACGATCAAGTCGCCGTTGAATGGCTTGTCCGGCAGCTCCAATTTCCGTGAGGGCAGTCTGATTACTCCCGGGAGCAACAGCTTGCTGACCACCATCGTACAGCTCGATCCGATGTGGGTGAATTTTGGCATCGGCGAAAACGAAGTGTTGAAAATCCGCAGTCAACAGAAAGCGGGACAGTTAAAAGGGCCTGGAATTAGCAAGGTGGAAGTGAATCTGATCCTGGCCGATGGCTCCGCCTATCCGCAAAAAGGCTATATTACCTTTGTCGATCCGGTCGTCAACGCCGAAACCGGCACCTATAACATCCGCGCCGAGGTGCCTAATCCGAGCAATGCCCTGCGTCCCGGCCAGTTCGTGCGTGTGCAGATTAAGGGCGTGTTTCGTCCTGACGCCATCATGGTGCCGCAACGGTCGGTGATGCAGGGACCAAACGGCAAGTTCGTGTATGTGGTTGGCCCCGACAATACAGCCCAGCCCAAACCGATCGACGTAGGCGACTGGTATGGCGATCAGTGGATCGTGACCTCTGGCCTGGCCAGCGGCGACCAGGTGGTCGTGGATGGCGCGGTGCGTCTGCAACCCGGCGCGCCGGTGCAGATTCAGCCCACCGCCGCGCCGGCGGCTTCGCCAGCCAAGCCGTAAGGGGGACGCATGATTTCCCATTTCTTTATTCAACGGCCGGTGTTCGCCTGGGTCGTATCGATCCTGTTGATGTTGGCCGGACTGTCCGCGATCACGGCCCTGCCGATTGCTCAGTATCCCGAGATCACTCCGCCACAGGTCACCGTATCCGCCAACTACCCCGGCGCCAGTGCAGATGTCGTGTCGCAAACGGTCGCCGCGCCGATCGAGCAGCAGGTCAACGGCGTGGACAACATGCTCTACATGTACTCCACCAGTTCCTCGACCGGCAACATGACCTTAAGTGTATTCTTCGATATCGGCACCGATCCGGATATCGCCCAGGTGAATGTGCAAAACCAGGTCAGCCTGGCCTTGCCACAACTACCGGAAGCCGTGACCAAGCAGGGGGTGCAGGTGGAGAAGCGCTCTTCGACCTTCCTGATGGTCATCGCTCTTTACTCGCCGGATGGCAGTCTTGACGATGTCACGGTCGGCAACTACGCGAATCTCTATGTGCTCGACGCGCTGAAACGCATTCAGGGCGCCAATCAGTCCAGTATTTTCGGCATCCCCGATTACGCCATGCGGGTTTGGTTGAAGCCGGACCGGCTGAGCGATTTTGGGCTGACCACTGATGACGTCATTAGCGCTATCCAGGGCCAAAACCAGCAATTCGCCATCGGCCAGATCGGTCAAGCGCCCACCGACCGACCCGTGGAGCTGAGTTTTCCGGTCGCCACCCAGGGGCGTCTGACTACTCCGGAGGAGTTCGAAAATATCATTCTGCGCTCCAGCGCGGCGGGCGCGGGTATCGTGCGTCTCAAGGATGTCGGTTACGTGACGCTGGGCATGCAGAGTTATGGCTTGCAAAGCCGCTTTAATGGCAAAACCGGCATTGCCCTGGCCGTTTATCAGCAGCCAGGCGCTAATGCGCTGGCGGTGGCCGCCGAGGTGCGCAAAACCCTTGAGGAGCTAAAGAAAAGCTTCCCCCCTGGATTGGATTACGCAATTGCGCTGGATACCACCAAGTTTGTGAAAGCCTCGATCGACGAAGTGGTGAAAACCCTTGTCGAAGCGGTGGTGCTGGTCATCCTGGTAGTGTTTATCTTCCTGCAAAGCTGGCGGGCGACCGTGATCCCGATCATCGCTGTCTTCGTCTCGATCATCGGTACCTTCGGCGGCATGTACCTGCTGGGTTTTTCCATCAATATGCTGACGCTGTTCGGGATGATCCTGGCGATTGGCATCGTGGTGGACGACGCTATCGTGGTGGT
>JAGRHM010000131.1 GCA_020445005.1 Candidatus Competibacteraceae bacterium
TCAATACATCCAGCTTTTTCATAGTTTCATTATGTTGAAAATGATGGGCGGTCTGTCAAGGCATTTATCGCCTCACGGTTCCCGGTCAGTTTCAATCCGATGATTGCGGGAAATGACCATTTGATCCATAATTTCCATTATTTTGAAAATATCAAATTCTGATTCGATCCAACTTTTCTGGAGTGCTTCCCATGAGCGCAGCGTGTGAAGTCAACGCCAAAGCGGCGGAAGGCTTGCAACTGGGGTTTTTCGAGCGTTATCTGACCTTGTGGGTCGCGTTGTGCATCGTCGCCGGCATCGTCCTTGGGCATTTCCTGCCTGGCCTGTTCCAGGCCATCGGCAGGCTGGAAATCGCTCAGGTCAATCTGCCAGTGGCGGTGCTGATCTGGCTGATGATCATTCCGATGCTGATCAAAATCGACTTTGCCGCATTGCGCGAGGTCGGCCAGTACTGGCGAGGGATCGGCGTCACCCTGTTGATCAACTGGGGCGTCAAGCCGTTCTCGATGGCGCTGCTGGGTTGGCTGTTCATCGGCGGATTGTTCGCGCCGCTGCTACCAGCAGACCAGATCGAATCCTACATCGCCGGATTGATTTTGTTGGCCGCCGCACCTTGCACCGCCATGGTGTTCGTGTGGAGCAATCTGACCCAAGGCGAACCGCATTTCACCTTGACCCAGGTGGCATTGAACGATGTGATCATGGTGTTCGCTTTCGGCCCCATCGTGGCTTTGCTGTTGGGCTTGACTTCGATTATCGTGCCTTGGGAAACGCTGTTTCTATCCGTCGTGCTGTACATCGTGATTCCCCTGATTATCGCTCAGGTGGTGCGCAGCGTCGTGCTGAAGTCGCAGGGCGCAGCAGGATTAGCACAGTTGCTGGACATCCTGGGGCCAACTTCGCTGGTCGCGCTGTTGACGACGCTGGTGCTGCTGTTTGGTTTCCAGGGTGAGCAAATCGTGGCGCAGCCGCTGGTGATTCTATTGCTGGCGATTCCGATTCTGCTCCAGGTGTTTCTTAATTCGGGACTAGCCTACTGGCTGAATCGCAAGGTCGGGTCGCCGCATTGCGTAGCGGGACCGTCGGCGCTGATCGGCGCGAGCAACTTCTTCGAATTGGCGGTGGCGGCGGCGATTGCCTTATTCGGCTTCAACTCCGGCGCAGCGTTGGCGACGGTCGTCGGCGTCCTGATCGAAGTGCCGGTTATGTTGCTGGTGGCGAACATCGTCAATCGCAGTCGCGGCTGGTATGAGCAAAAGTTAAATACCCTAGCCACAGAAACCCCTTAAATATCAGGAGAAACGGCATGACCACTCTGGAAATCGAATGGCGTCATCTCGACAAGGACGGACGCACCTGCTTACGCTGTTCGGACACCTTGCAATCCCTGCAACAGGTCGTCGCGCAATTGGCGGCGGAGTGCGCGCCACGCGGCGTCACGGTTGCGTACCGTGAAACAAAGTTGCCGCTCGAACAGTTATCCGAGTCGAATCTAATCCTGTTCAATGACATACCGCTGGAAGCGGTGTTGCCGGACGCTTCTGCATCAGCAAGCGAATGCCAGTCCTGCGGCGATCTGTGCGGCGAGCCCAGCGTTTGCCGCACCGTTTCCGTGGGGGGACACACTTTCGAGGCGATCCCCGCCGCGCTGATCCGGCAAGCCGCCTGCGCTGTAGCTCGATGCTGTTGAGTATGCCCGTCTCATTCAAATTAACCGGGGTCATTCCATGACGACACTCTCTCCTATGCCGGCTAATGCTTGTGGGCGCGCGCTGAGTCGGCTGCGTGCGCGCACGAGAGAGAACCCTACTGAAATGAAATGGCTGGCGGGCATGTTGGCTCTGTTTCTGGCAGCGTTCTTCATGCCAGCGGGTACGACGCGCTTCGATAACGCTGTTCTCGAAGGATTGGCCCTGCTGAAATGGTACGCCCGCGAACATGTGATCCTGTGTCTGATTCCAGCGTTTTTCATTGCCGGGGCGATTGCCGTGTTCATCAGCCAAAGCGCTGTGATGAAATACCTGGGTCCCGCTGCCCGCAAGACGGCTGCCTATGGGGTTGCTTCAGTATCAGGTTCGATTCTAGCGGTCTGTTCCTGCACGGTGCTGCCTCTGTTTGGCGGCATCTACCGGCGCGGCGCGGGACTGGGACCGGCCATTGCCTTTCTCTATTCCGGGCCGGCGATCAATGTGTTGGCCATTGTCCTGACAGCGCGCATATTGGGCATGGA
>JAGRHM010000132.1 GCA_020445005.1 Candidatus Competibacteraceae bacterium
TGGCCCGCAGCAGCTTGAAATAGTCGTGGTTGACCGGATGTAGCAACCTGACTTTATGCGCTTTCTTGCGAATCACCACGCGGTCGCCGGGTTCAATCGCCAGACTGACCTGTCCGTCGCAGGTAATTTGCGACTGGGTGGTGGTGGCGGCGTTGAGCACGACTTCAATGCTGCTGTCGGCGCTGACCACAATGGGTCGATGCGTCAGGGTGTGCGGGCAAATCGGCACCAGCACCACCGCTTCCAGACCGGGATAGATGATCGGCCCGCCGCCGGCCAGCGCGTAAGCGGTGGAACCGGTCGGGGTGGAAATGATCAGCCCATCGGCATGGTAGGCATTGAGAAAGCGGCTGTCGAGAAAAGTGTCCACCTCGATCATGCGCGCCACTTCGCATTTATGAACCACCACATCATTCAGCGCGTCGGCTTCGCCGGTGACCTGACCGTTGCGCAATACCTGAGCATGCAGGATTAAACGACGCGCTTCACGGAATTCACCGTTCAGCACCTCGTCTAGCCGATGTGGAAGTTCGCCCGGCGATACGTCGGCCAGAAAACCCAGCCGACCCAGGTTAATGCCCAGAATCGGCGTTTCGTAATCGACCAGCGAACGGGCGGCGTTTAGCATGGTGCCGTCGCCGCCCATGACAATAACCAAATCGCATTGTTCGCCAATCGCTTCTCGGCTGGCGACCTCCAGATCATGATTAGGAATCAAACGGGCCGAACTGTCATCGAGCAGCACGCGCAGTTGGCGTTGCCGCCGCAGATGAGCAGCGATCTGGTGGAGCGTGCCGGCAACATTCGGATCGCCGAATTTGCCGATCAGGCCAATAGTGTGGAAGACCGGAGTAGAGGACATGATTCCGTACTGATTGTGGTGGCTACAAACAACTTATCATTTTAGGCGAAAGCGCGCTATGCGCCGAAGCCTCGGCTGAATAATGAGCCTCTCACTCGTTAAATGAAAGGCGATGTTTTTCAAGTTAGCACAACAATACGCAATGTATTGTCTAACATTAAGTTGACCGGGATTGTCAGAATTTTTCCAGGAGTTTCCTAATATACAAATGGTTTCTAAAGGCTTGCAAACCCGGCGGCGGTTTCTCTCGGGTTGTTGTAGGAAAAATTCCACTTAACTCCCAGCAACCCGGTAGATCACCGCTTTTTTGATTCAACCATCTCGAAAAGATAACTGTTCGATTACCAATATGCGCACTAACCTTCCTGTCACCAATAAAGAACATGTTCTTGAAGAAAACGCCACTCTGGTTTCCACCACTGACCTTAAGAGCCGGATTACTTACGCTAATCCCGCATTTATTGAAATCAGTGGCTTTAGCGAGGAAGAGTTGATCGGCGCGCCGCACAATCTCGTGCGTCATCCCGACATGCCGCCCGAAGCGTTTGCCGATTTGTGGGCGACCATCGAATCAGGGCGCTCATGGACCGCACTGGTTAAAAACCGCTGCAAGAATGGCGACTATTATTGGGTAAAAGCCAATGTGACTCCGATCCTCGAACAAGGCAAGCCGGTGGGCTACATGTCCGTTCGCGTCAAACCCACGCGCGACGAAGTGGCGGCAGCCAGCACGCTCTACCAGGAGATACAAAGCGGGCAAAGTCGTTATGGCCTGCGCAACGGCCTGCTCATCCGCAAGGGTCTCCTGGGCAAGTTGAGTTTCTGGAGATCCATCAGCATTAATACCCGAATCTGGATTGCGATGCTGGCGATGGCGGCTTCGATCATTGGAATTCGATCCGCCAGCCTGCTCTGGCTGCAAGGCGATTCTCCAGCGATCGGCTTCGATTGGGGCCAACTCTTAATATTGATTGCGACCTGTGTAGGCGTAGGAGGTCTGCTCGGCGCCTGGTTGTCGCATTCGCTGATTCGACCCTTGCAGGCGATACTGGATTTTGCCCGGCGCATCGCCAGCGGCGACTTAAGCGGACGCATGAGCACGACTCGTAGCGATGACATCGGGCGCATCCTGCGGGTTCTCAACCAGACCAATGTCAATCTCCTGGGGATTGTGGGCGATGTGCGTTCCCAGACGCAGGAAATCCATGGTGAAATCGAACAAATTACCTTGGGCATCAGCGAACTGTCCGCCCGAACCGAGTCTCAAGCCTCCAGCCTTGAACAAACCGCCGCCAGTATGGAGCAAATCCACGCCACCGTACAACAAACCGCCGATCTGGCGCAGCAAGCCAATCAACTAACGTTAACCGCTTCCTCAGTCGCCGAACGAAGCGGGACCGTTGTCGGTCAAGTCGCCGCGAATATGGCCGATATTGACGCCAGCTCCAAAAAAATCGCGGATATTATCAGCGTGATTGACGATATCGCGTTTCAAACCAACATCCTGGCGTTGAACGCGGCGGTCGAAGCGGCCCGGGCCGGAGAACAAGGCCGGGGATTTGCCGTCGTCGCCGGCGAAGTGCGCAATCTGGCGCAGAAAACTGCGGTCGCCGCCAAGGAAATCAAGGCGCTGATTTCCGATTCGCTGCGTAAAGTCGAATCCGGCGCCAAACTTTCTGGCGACGCCAGCGGCACGATGGAGGAAGTCGTGGTCGCCGTTAAGCGAGTATCCGCCATCATGAGCGAAATCAATCAAGCCACCCGCGAACAGGCCGCAGGCATCGGACAGATTAACGAAGCAGCCATGCAAATCGACCGCACCACTCAGGAAAATGCGGCTTTTGCTGAAAGGATCACCGCCGCAGCCAGGCAATTGACGCTTCAGGCCAATGCGCTTGCTGGCGCGGTCAATGTCTTCAGGATTGATGCAAAACAAGACAAGGCTGCTCCTGTTATCAGGAAATGATGATGACGAGTACTACGCGAGAGTTTGAGCACACGATTCTGGTCGTTGATGATATGCCAGATAACCTGCTGCTGTTAGGCGAACTGTTGCAACCTCTCTGCCGAGTGCGGGCTGCGACCTCCGGTGAGCATGCTTTGCGCATCGCTGCATCCGAACCCAGGCCGGATCTCATCTTGCTCGACGTGATGATGCCTGGGATGGATGGCTACACGGTTCTGAAGCGCCTGCACGATGATGCTTATACGCAGGACATTCCGGTGATCTTCATCACTGCGCTGGATGCTGCCGAGGATGAGCAGCGGGGTTTTGATCTCGGCGCAGTCGACTATATCACCAAGCCGTTTCGGCAAGCCGTTGTTCTGGCCCGAGTTCGCGCCCACCTGGAACTCAAACGCGCGCGCGACTGGCTTCAAGACCAGAATGCTTTCCTGGAGACTGAGATAAAACAGCGTTTGGCGGAGAACCGGCTCATTCAAGAGGCCAGCATTCACGCCCTGGCGCGACTTGCCGAAATCCGCGACCCGGAGACAGGCAATCACCTGCGCCGGACTCAGGAATATGTACGCATCCTGGCCCAACATCTGCAATCGCATCACCGCTTTTCTACTTTTCTAAACGACCATGCGATTGATTTACTGGCGCGATCGGCGCCACTGCATGATATCGGCAAGGTGGGTATTCCCGATCATATCCTGCTCAAACCGGGCAAACTGACCCCTGAAGAGTGGGAGATCATGAAAACCCATGCTCAACTGGGCAGCGATGCTATTGAACAGGCCGAACGGGATACCGAAAAGCCGTTGGAATTTCTGGCGCTGGCCAAGCAAATCACTCGTTGGCATCATGAAAAATGGGATGGCAGCGGCTATCCGGATGGCCTCGCTGGTGAAGCGATCCCCTTTTCCGCACGGCTGATGACGCTGGCGGATGTCTTTGACGCGCTGATCTGCCGGCGTGTGTATAAATCCCCTATGCCGTTCGCGCAGGCTTGTGACATCATTGCCGCCGGTCGCGGCAGTCAGTTCGATCCTGATGTAGTCGACGCCTTTCTGACGATCTTTGAGCAGTTCCAGGCTATCGCCGAGCGTTACCATGACGATGATTGATTGATCGGCAAAACAGAGGTTGCCGATATGGGATCTCATGAAATGCCAATCAGCTTGATTGTATTAATTAGCGCGATGACATTGTGCATCACCGCAACCGGTGTTTTTGTGATCCGTCAATGCCGCAGGCTGCGCAGATCCCTGATCCAGAGCCAGGATCAACAAGAACGATTGACTCTACAGGAGCAGATTATCGCCATTGCCGCGACTGTGCCCGGCTTAATCTGCTCATTCCAGAAGCGGGCGAATGGTGACCTTTGTATGCCTTACGCCAGCCCCGCCATTGTCGATCTCTATGGGCTGCGCCCTGAAGAGGTTATGGAAGATGCATCATTAATTTTTGCCGGCATTCATCCTGACGATCTGCCCCATGTTCAAGCCAGTATTGCTGATTCAGCGCGCGATATGACGCGCTGGCAGGATGAATTCCGTTTTCAGCATCCGATCAAGGGCGAAATCTGGATTGCAGGCAGCTCGATGCCACATCAAGAACCTGATGGCGGCATCATTTGGCATGGTTATGTACAGGATATTACCGAACGCAAGAAAGTTGAGAAATCACTACGCGAGAATAGCGTTTTTTTGAGTACGCTACTCAACGCGATTCCGATACCGATCTTTTATAAGGACACCGACGGACACTATCTCGGTTTCAATAGTGCCTTCGAGAAATTCTTTGGCCAGACCCAGGAAAAGCTCATCGGCAAAAGCGTGTTCGATATTGCCCCTCCAGATATAGCTTCCATCTACCATGCCAGGGATCTTGAACTCTTTACTCGTAAAGATGGCTTTCAGATTTATGAATCACAAGTCAAAGATGTATTTGACACCGTCCACAACGTAGTCTTTCACAAAGCGATATTTAAAAACGCGGACGGCGATATTCTTGGACTCATCGGTGGGATTCTCGATATTACGGAACGTAAACAGATGGAGCAGGCTTTACTGGAGAGTGAGGCGCGTTATCGCACTCTGTTTGATAATATGGCCGAGGGTTTTGCATTTCACGAGATCATTACCGATGAACAAGGCAATCCTCGTGATTATCGTTTCCTGGATATTAACCCTGCGTTTGAGCGACTTACGGGATTGCACCGCAGCAACGTCCTTAACCGACGGGTGTGCGAGATTTTGCCATACATCGAGCCTTACTGGATCGAGAATTACGGAAAAGTGGCGCTGACCGGCCAGCCCGCCCATTTTAAAAACTTTGCCGCCTCCCTGAATCGCTGGTATTCAATCTACGCTTATTCACCGTCGCCAGGACGTTTTGCGGTCATTGTGATCGATATTACCGAACATCATCAAGCCCAGGAACAGTTGCGCAAGCTTTCGCTCGCCGTCGAACAAAACCCTAATGGTGTTGTTATTACTGATCTTGATTCCCGAATCGAGTATGTCAATGAAGCCTTTTGCCAGACCAGCGGTTACCGCCGTGACGAAGTGATCGGAAAGAACCCGCGCGTTCTACAATCCGGCCATACGCCTCGCTCAACCTATGCTGATATGTGGCGGACTCTGAAAAGCGGGAAAACGTGGCGCGGCGAATTCGTCAATCAGCACAAGAGCGGTCAAATCTATATCGAATTTGCCCAAATTACGCCGGTGTATCAACCAGACGGCAGCATCACCCATTACCTGGGAATCAAGGAAGATATTACCGAACGCAAGCATATTGGTCAGGAACTGGACCGTCATCGCCATCATTTGGAAGAACTCGTTACCGAACGCACTAATCAGCTCGAAAAACTCAACCAGGAATTGCAGCGTCGCACCGAGCAAGCCGAAGCAGCCAATCGGGCCAAAAGTGCGTTTCTTGCGAACATGAGCCATGAAATTCGTACTCCTTTGAATGCGGTCCTTGGGTTCACCCACATACTCCAGGATACCGTTCCTGATCCCCAGCAACTGGAATTATTAAATAGGATTGCAAACGCAGCGCAACATTTACTGGCAGTGATTAATGATATCCTCGATTTCTCCAAAATTGAGGCAGGCAAACTGATATTAAATCCGGTTGATTTTGATTTGGAATCGATACTGGGTCAGGTTTCCATGCAAATTAGTGAACGAGCTGCTGCGAAAGGGCTCAATCTGACTTATGGCATTGACCCGATGTTACCCCACTTGCTGTACGGTGATGCCTTGCGCTTGCGGCAGGTGCTGCTTAATTTTGCCAGCAATGCGGTGAAATTCACTGAATACGGAAAAATTACTCTTTTTGCCGGCTTAATTGAGGAAGGACCGGATGATCTACTGGCGCGCTTCGAGGTCCGGGATACCGGCGTCGGCATTGCGCCAGAATTTCAAAAGCAGATCTTCGAGGCGTTTGAACAGGTCGACAGTTCGACGGCCCGCAAATTTGGAGGAACGGGACTGGGCCTCACCATCAGTCAGCGCTTAGCGCAGATGATGGGCGGTCAAGTGGGGGTGGACAGCCAGCCCGGCATGGGCAGCACTTTTTGGTTCAGCACGCGCCTGGGCAAGCATCGTCAAGCAGCGTCACCCGTGCAAGCAAGTTCCGGGGCGGAAAAAGTTCCTGATCGAAGATCATCTGTTTCGGAAGCTGAGCAAGCCGTCGCTTCTGAGTACCCCAACACCCGTTTGCTGCTGGTTGAAGACAATTTCATCAACCAGGAAGTCGCCCGCGCGATTTTGGAACGGGCCGGTTTGGTTGTTGATTTGGCTGTTAACGGCGCCGAGGCCGTCGAAAAGGCGCAGAAAACCGGTTACGCACTGATTTTTATGGATTTACAGATGCCGGTGCTGGATGGCTTCGAAGCGACCCGCGCTATTCGCGGTCTATTGAATCGACAACTAACGCCGATTGTCGCCATGACCGCCAGTGCATTTACCGAGGATCGCCTGCGTTGCCTGGAAGCGGGCATGAATGACCATATCACTAAACCGATTGATCCAGTCGTTTTGTTTACCACCCTGCTCAAATGGTTGCCGGGCCGAACAGCAGCAGTCCCGCCAGCGGGACCCGAACAGATGACGGTCGATCCCGTCGCGATTTCTGATCCAGTGAATAAAGTTAGCGTAAACTGGACACAAGTCTATAATGTCGCCACTCGTCTCCGGGAATTACTGGCTGAAGACGATATGCAAGCGAACCAGGTTTTCCGGGACGCCGCGCCGGTGCTGCATGCCGTTTTCGGTGAAAAAGCCGAGCTTCTTGAACAGCAAATTGGCGATGTTCAATATCACCAGGCTTTGCACACCTTGCGTGCGGCGCTAGCGGAGCAAGCGGAAACCGGTGAATTAAGCCCGTGAAAGATAGATGGTTCTTCGAGGATTCTTGTGGAACTCACATCGTAGGTCGGGCAAAAGCGTAGCGTTGCCCGACCAGAAGGCCCATGTCGGGCACGTCCTGTGCCCGACCTACAGATTGCTTTGCACACCTTGCGTGCGGCGCTGGTGGAGCAAGCGAAAACCGGTGAATTAAATCCATGAAAGACAGATTGCGTTATGCTCGCACCGTTTCTTAGTGATACGCGCTCTCGTGCATGCGGGCGAGAGAAGCGAACGGTTACACGAGATCAGATATGACGACTTCTACTACAGGGCAAAACTTCCAGAAAACCATTCTCATCGTCGATGATCTGCCGGAAAATCTAACGGTGTTGGGCGAGTTGCTGCAACCCACTTATCGGGTGCGCGCCGCCGTTTCCGGTGCGCGCGCCCTGCAAATCGCCGCATCCGAGCCAAAACCCGATTTGATCCTGCTCGATGTGATGATGCCGGATCTGGACGGCTACGCCGTTTTTGCCCGACTGCGCGAAGATGTGCGAACGCGCGATATTCCTGTTATTTTCGTGACGGCACTGGACACCGCCATCAATGAACAACACGGTTTGGAGCTGGGGGCCGTCGATTACATCACCAAGCCGCTGCAGCCTTCGATCGTGCTGGCGCGGGTTCATACGCAACTGGAATTGAAGGAGGCGCGGGACCTGCTGCGCGACCAGAATGCGTTTCTCGAAGCCGAAATCGTCCGGCGCATGGCCGACAATCAACTGGTTCAGAATATCACCATCCATGCTCTGGCCCGGTTGGCGGAAACCCGTGATCCCGAGACCGGCAACCACCTGCGCCGCACCCAAGAATACGTGCATCTCCTGGCCATGTCATTACAAAGCCATCGACGCTTTGCCGCCTTCCTGACGCAACATACCATTCAACTCCTGGCTAAATCAGCGCCGCTGCACGACATCGGCAAGGTTGGCATTCCTGATCATATTCTGCTTAAACCGGGCAAACTCAATCCGGAAGAATGGGATATTATGAAAACTCACGCCGCGCTTGGCAGCGAAGCGATTGAACAAGCAGAACGCGATGCTGAAAAACCTGTCGATTTTTTGATATTGGCTAAGGAAATCGTGCATTATCACCATGAAAAATGGGACGGCAGCGGTTATCCCGAAGGTCTGGCTGGAGACGCGATTCCCATCTCGGCGCGGCTGATGGCGCTGGCCGATGTTTTCGATGCGCTGATCACCCGGCGCGTTTACAAACCGCCCATACCCCACGCGCAAGCCCGCGCCATTATCGTCGCCGAGCGCGAACGCCATTTCGATCCGGACATCGTGGACGTCTTTATCCATCGCTTTGACGAATTCTGCGCGATCGCCGAATGCTACAGCGATAGCGAAGAAGCTCTGAAGGCGAAACTGACCCTGGTTCAGGGCAGAGATATCGGGATATAGACTGATTAGAAAGCGTTGAATGACCTTTACCTTAATCCCGGCGCCAATCCGCTGACCGCCTTGAACGACTCTCCTCTTACCCGCGGAGCCAATCCGCAAGAAGAACCGCTGCGGTTGCAATCCCGACCGGATCTGGTGTTGGACGCGGCCGGCATCGGGGTGTGGGAGTACGACCACATCAGCGGCCGCAACTTCTGGAATCCTTCCTTGTGTGGCTTGCTGGGCTACAGCATCGCACAGGCCCCAACCAGCCTGACTGCCTGGCTGGATCTGATCCATCCAGACGACTTGCCGGTCGTGCGAGCGCGGATTGGCGCGGCGCTGGTAACCGATAACCCGCTTTACGAGGCGGAGTACCGTCTGCGCGCAGCGGATGGCCGCTGGATATGGTTTTACGCCCGAGGGCGGGTGGTGCGGCGTGATGAGACCGGACAACCGCTGCTGACTGCCGGGACGATGATCGACATCTCCGAGCGCAAGCACACCGAGCTGCTATTGCAAACACAGCATGAGTTTTCCGCGATTCTAGCCGAAGGGCCAAACCGGGGAACGTTGCTGGAAACCATTCTGGACAGTGCGCTGCGCCTGCCGGAACTGGATGGCGGGGGACTCTACTGGCGCGAGTCCGACGGCGGTTATCGGCTGGCGGTCCAGCGAGGCTTGTCCGACACGTTTTTCGCCCAGGTCGCCTACCGCGCAGCGGATTCCTCCGAGGCGGAAATAATCCGTCAGGGCCAGTTGCGATGCGTGTGCGCGCCCGTGCAGGAGCATTGCACCGATGCCTGGCTAATTCGTGAACCTGCGTTGATCGCAGAGGGCATCCGTTCGCTCGTGGTCTTGCCGATTCATGTCAACGGCGAACCAGTCGCCTGTCTCAACCTGGCCAGCAAGCAAGTCGGGACAGTCGGGCGGCTGACCGTGACCGCCCTGGAAACACTCGCGCGCCATTTCACCCAAGCCTTGGAACGGCTGTTGGCCCAGGAAGAAACCGCCAACCAGCGGCGAAATTTGGCCGGGTTGTTCGGCGCCATCAACGATTATTTGTTCGTGCTCGACCTGGAAGGCCGCATTCTGCACTACAACCCGGCGGTGGCGGACGGGCTGGGTTACGGCGATACGTTACTTGGCCAGCCGGTCTGGGCCGTTCATCCGCCCGAGACACGCGACGAGGCCCGGCGCGTGATCGCCGAGATGCTTGCCGGAACCCGCGCAAGTTGCACTTTGCCGCTGCTGAAAGCCGACGGTGGGCATGTCCCGGTGGATACCCGCGTGGTCATGGGCCACTGGGACGGCCGGGCGGCGATTATCAGCGTGTCGCGCGACATCACGGAGCAGACAGGCCAGCACGAAGCGTTGCAACGCAGCGAAACTCTTTTGCGCGCCACGCTGGATTCAACCGCCGACGGCATCCTGGTGGTCGACGAGGGCGGTTCGGTGTTGACCGCTAACCGCCGCTTCCAGGAATTGTGGCGGATACCGAGCGAGTTGATCGCCGCTGGGCAAGACGAGCAGTTGCTTGGCTACGTGCTCGACCAGCTATCTGATCCCGAAGGCTTTACGCGGGACGTGCAGCGACTCTATCGGACGGACGAAATCTGTCGGGACATTTTGCGATTCAAGGATGGCCGGATTTTCGAACGATTCACCCGGGCGGTTTCTCTCGATGACCAGCAAGTGCGTCTCTGGAGTTTCCGCGATGTCACCGAAGAAAGAAAAATACAACGCACGCTGGAAATCGAACGCGCTTGGTTGCGAACGCTGATACAGACCATTCCTGATCTGGTTTGGCTCAAGGATCCCGAGGGGGTCTATCTGATCTGCAACCCGGCCTTTGAACGCTTGTACGGCGCCCGCGAGGCGGAAATCGCCGGAAAGGTCGACTACGACTTCGTCGATCCGAAATTGGCCGATTTTTTCCGGACGAACGACCAAGCCGCTGTTGCGGCTGGCGGGCCACGTATCAACGAAGAATGGCTTACCTTTGCCGCTGACGGCTACCACGGCCTGTTCGAAACCATCAAGACGCCCATGCGCGATGCTAACGGAAGTTTGGTCGGCGTACTCGGCATCGCCCGCGACATTACGGTAGCGCGAGCGACACAGGAAGCGCTGCGAGAACGAGAGGAGGTCTACAGCGCCATCTTCAATCAGGCCGCTAACGGTATCGTGCTGATCGACGCTGAAACGCTGCGCTTTGCCGAATTCAACGATGCAGCCTGCCACGGACTCGGCTACAACCGCGAAGCGTTTGCCCGGCTCACCCTTAACGACATTCAGGGGATTCTGACCCCGGCGCAAGTGGTTGAGCGGACAAAGTCTCTCCTCGAACAGGGCAGCGGCATATTCGAAAACTTGCAACGTTGCAAGAACGGCGATATCCGCTGTGTGCGCGTCGCCAATCGCGTCATCGCGATTCGCGGCCGGAATTATCTCGCAGGGATTTGGCACGACATCACCGAGCAACAGCGCGCGGCCGAAGCGCTGCGCGAGCGCGAGGAACTCTATCGCGCTATCGTTGATCAGGCCGGTGATGGCATCGAGCTGGTGGACGTGGAAACCTTGCGCTTTGTCGAGGCCAACGACGCGGCGTGCCAGATGCTGGGCTACAGCCGTGAGGAAATGCTTGGACTTTCCTTGCCGGATATCCAGGTTGACCTGGACGAAGCCAGTTTGCGTGCGCGCATCGTGCAGTTGCAAGCGACGGACGGCGCCCGCTTCGACAACCGGCACCGCTGCAAGGATGGCCGCATCCTCGATATCCAGATCAACGTCCGGATTGTTCGCCTGCGCGGCCGGGATTATTGCCTGGCCGTTTGGCGCGATGTCGGCATCGAGAAGGCAGGCCGGATGGCGTTAGCCAACGAAGCCGAATGGCGCCGGGCGCTGATCGAAAATTCCCGCGACGGGATCGCCATTTTCGACCAGGACCACCGGATCATCGAGGTCAACCGGCGCTTTGCCGAGATGCTGGGTTACGCGCCGGAAGACATGATCGGCCTTTATTCCTGGAACGTGGACGCGGACCTGACTGAAGCAGACATCCGCGCCGGGTTCGCCGATCCGCTTTCAGTTAACGTGACCTTCGAAACCCGCCATCAGCGCAAGGACGGTACGCTGTACGATGTCGAGGTGAGCGCCCGAGGAGCGCAAATCGGCGGACGCAACGTCTTCGTCACCACCGCACGCGACATCACCGAGCAGAAGCAGGCGCGCGAGGCGTTGCGAGAACGAGAGGAACTGTATCGCAACATCATCGACCAGGCCGGTGAGGCCATCGATCTAGTGGACGCTGAAACCCTGCGCTTCGTCGAGGGCGGGGGGGCGGCGTGCCGGATGCTGGGCTACCGCCGCGACGAGTTTATCGGGCTACCGCTGGCGGCGATTCAGGCGGATTTGAGCGAGGAAGACCTCAAAGCGTCATGCGCGCATCTGCTGGCGACTGGCGGCGCTAACTTCGACGTTCGGCACCGCTGCAAGGACGGGCGCATCCTCGATGCGCACGTCACGGTGCGCGTGATCCGCTTGCGCGGCCGGGATTACTTTCTTGGCACTTGGCGCGACATCACCGAACAAAAGCAGGCCGAAGCGGCGCTGCGCGACAGCGAGCAGCGCTATCGGGCGATGGTGGAAAGCCAGGACGACGCCGTGTGCCGCTGGCTTCCCGACGGCACGTTAACCTTCGTGAACCATGCCTACCGGCAGTTGTTCGCCTTGCCGGACAACAGTGTGATCGGTCACCAATGGTTTAAGTTCATCCCCGAAACCGACCGCGCGGCGGTGGTCGCCCGCTACAAGGAACTGGCCGCCAACCCATGCAAGCTATGTTACGAGCATCCGGTGCAGTCCCGCGACGGTGAGGTCCGCTGGTTACAGTGGGTGGATGCGCCCTTGCTGAACGAGCAGGGTCGCTGCATCGAGTTCCAATCGGTAGGCCGCGACATCACCGAACGCAGGAACATGGAAGAGGCGCTGCGCGCGAGCGAGAGCTCCCTTAACAAAGCCCAAGCCATCGCGCGAATCGGTAGTTGGAATTTGAATATTCCCGACAACCATTTGACTTGGTCGCAGGAAACCTATCGCATATTCGGCTTGCCGCCCGATGCGCCGGTCACGCTCGATGCGTTTATGGCCCGCATTCACGAAGAAGACCGGGCGCGGGTGGCGGCGGAATGGGATGCAGCCGCAGCCGGCGCAACTTACGATCTCGAACATCGCATCGTGGTCGGCGGTAAAGTGCTATGGGTGCGCGAGCGCGCCGAGATCGTCCGCGATGCCGCCGGCGTGGCCGTGTCCGCCATTGGCACCGTACAGGACATCACTGAGCGCAAGCGCATCGCCGCTGAACTCGACCAGTACCGCCATCATTTGGAGGAGCTGGTCGCCGAACGGACGGCGGAACTGGAGGCCGCCAACCGGCAATTGGTGGTCAGCGATATGCGGCTGCAAGCGATGTTCGAGATGAGCCAGCAGTCGGATCGAATGGATGAGTGTGAACTGTTGCAGTGGGGCATCGAAGAGGCCGTGCGCCTGACCGGCAGCGAGATCGGCTACCTGCATTTTGTCAATGACGATCAGGAAACCATCCAGCTTTACACCTGGTCGGCCGAGACTCTGAAACACTGCACCGCCGTGTACGAAAGCCACTACCCGATTTCGCTGGCCGGGATTTGGGCCGACACGGCGCGGTTGCGTCGTCCGGTCGTCCACAATGATTACCAGAACCTGCCCGACCGCCGGGGTTATCCGGCGGGCCACGCGCACCTGGTCCGTCACCTGGGCGTCCCGATCGTGGAAGGCGACAAAGTCCGGGTGCTGCTCGGCGTCGGCAACAAGCCAACCGATTACGACCCGTCGGACGAGCACGAATTGCAACTGATCGGCGACGACCTCTGGCGCATCGTGATGCGTCGCCGCACTGAAGCGGCTTTGGCCGCTGCCAAGGACGCGGCGGAACAGGCCAACCGGGCCAAGAGCGCCTTCCTGGCCAAC
>JAGRHM010000133.1 GCA_020445005.1 Candidatus Competibacteraceae bacterium
GCAACGCCAACGGCTACCTCAAGCGCTGGGGCGCTGCCCGCTATGCAGCGCTGGCGAACCGACTTCATCAAGCCGGTCTGGGACGCATCGTGCTAATCGGCGGCCCGGATGAGATTGAGGAATGTCAACGCATTGCCCAGGCTTGCGGTCCCTGGTTGATTAATTTGTGTGGACAAACCGCGATTCTCGATATTCCGCCCCTTTGTGAACCGGCGCGCTTTATCGTAGCTAACGACACCGGCGTCGCGCACCTAGCTGCAGCGACGGCAACGCCGATGCTGGTGTTGTGCGGCCCCACCGACCCACGCCGGGTCAAGCCCCTGGGTGACAATGTTGTGACCCTGCAAGCAGATCTCCCCTGCATCAACTGCTACCGCAAAACCTGTTC
This sequence comes from Candidatus Competibacteraceae bacterium, assembly GCA_020445005.1. Taxonomy (GTDB): domain Bacteria; phylum Pseudomonadota; class Gammaproteobacteria; order Competibacterales; family Competibacteraceae; genus UBA2383. Next base: position 389 of record JAGRHM010000133.1, read on the forward strand.
ACACCACAGTTGTATGGCGATGCTAACGCCATCTCTGGTGTTTCGTCATTTACGGGAGCTGGTCTACTGATGCCTAATTTATTAGAAAATCCAGCCCGGAATCAGGAGTGATCCTCAGAACGAGACGGGTAATCCGGCAAGGGCGGCGCATCGTCAGGCAGCAGGCGGGTTCCATGTTTAGCGAACTGGCGATGCTCATACAATTTGGCATACTTGAGAAACACGTAGAACGCGGCGATCACCGAGTTGATGAATCCGGCCCAGCCGTTCAGAAAATTACGCTTGAACAGGTAGCTGCGAATAAAAAACAACGGTGGATAGAGGACCATGATGAATGGAATTCCCCAGCGATGTTTCTTGAGCTTATCAACCACTAAACCGGTAGAGTAAGCGTTGATCTTGTCAACCTTGGTGTGAATGTCGGTCTCGCCGTAGTGGTACATGGGCGCCTTGAGCCGGGCAATATCCCCTTGCACCTTAGGCGCGGCGTGAATCGGCATATCATCAATACCGCCCTTGCGTTTATCGAATAGACGCAAGTAATGATTCATCCGGGTCGCCGGATTATACATCCGCCAAAACATTTGCTCCTGACGCGGAATTTCATAGCCGTCCGCGCCCGGTCCGTTCTGCAACAATTGGCGGATTTCCGTCTGCAGGTCAGGTGACAGCGCTTCGTCGGCATCCAGTAGCAATACCCAGTCATAGCAAGTCGCCGCCAGCGCCATCTGCTTTTGTGGGCCGTAACCCATGAACTCGTGCTGGATGATCCGCGCGCCATGGCGCTGGGCGATCGCCAGCGTATCATCGGTGCTGAAGGAATCTAGTACGATCACTTCATCGGCCCACCGGATGCTCTGCAGGCACGCTGTCAGGGTGCGGCCATTGTTATAAGTCGTGATGAATGCCGAAAGCCGGGTGCGGTCGGTCATGAATCAGTATGTCCTGAACGGAAATTTCATCTACAGTATGCCCCAAATCGTTCATCAATGGCGCGCTTCATTTGAGCGCATCACCGTTTTCATCGGGAGATCATGATCGCATCGGCGCATATCATCGGCGGTAGATTCCTCGGCGGCGCTGAATTGTTTTATGCGCGTCTGGTGAGCGCGCTGCATCGACACGGCCACGCCACGTTGGCGGTAACGGTTCCCGGGAGTCTAATTACGACCGAGATCCCGCCCGAGGTTCCCCGGATTCACATCCCGATGTGGGGCGTTTGGGATCTGTGGTCACGCTGGCAAATTCAAAAAGCCATGCGCAAACTGGAACCCAGCATCGTGCAAACCTACATGGGCCGCGCCACCCGCCTGACCCATCTGCCGCTGGGCCAGCGCCCGGTTCACATTGCTCGGTTGGGCGGGTATTACGAACCGCATGGTTACCGGCATGCCCACGCCTGGATCGTGGTCAGTCCCGGCATCGGCGATCATCTGATTCGACACGGATTCCCCAGAAAGCGCATTTTTCACATCAGCAACTTCGTCGCGCCCTGCGCACCCAGCTCTCCAGACACTCTGCGACAGTTGCGTCGGATGCTGGCGATTCCTGACGATGGCCTGATCGCGGTCGCCGTAGGGCGCCTGCATCCGATCAAGGGCTTCGGTGACCTGCTGAATGCGTTTTCCGCGATTCCCGCTTGCATCCATGACCGGCCGGTTTACCTGGTCATTGTCGGCGATGGGTCGCTGGCTGTGCAACTCAAACGTCATGCTGAGCAGTTGGGCATCGCCGATCGGGTGCGCTGGCCAGGTTGGCGGGATGACGCAGGCCGTTTTCAGGAGTTGGCCGACTTATGCGTCTGCTCGTCGCTGCAAGAAGGTGTTGCCAATGCAATCCTCGAGGCCTGGGCGCGGCGACGGCCGGTTTTGGCGACCCGCACGCTTGGCCCCGTGGAAATCGCTGTTCACCAGCAAGACGCCTGGCTGACGCCCGTAGGCGATCCAGTCGCGTTAGCCCACTCGATGGAATTATTATTGCGTGACGAAGCGCTGCGTCGCGAATTGGCCGACAACGGCTATCGCACCTTGATCGCCCGGCATGGCGAAGAAACGATCATTAACGCCTATCTGGATCTGTATCAACAACTGCTGGCGGCGTAGCTTCTTCCAGGGACTGGCGACTTAACGCGATCAAGGCCCCGAAGGCGACAAACAAGTAACAGGCCAGTTGCCGCGAAGTATAGGAAAAACTGAGCAACCCGGCAGTCAGCAGCGCCGCTGCCGCTGCCAGCCAGACTCCGGCACGCTGGCGATCCTGGGCGGATAAGCATCGCCAAACCCGCAGGAGTCGCACAAAAACAGCGCCCATTAACATCAGCAGTAAGCTCACCCCAAGCAGACCGGTTTCATACCAGGCATCCAATACGAAGTTGTGCAGGTGCTTGACCCGATGACCCTGCGCGCCTAGCTGAAAACCAAGCACCTCCTCGCCGGCGTGAGCGCCATTGCCGATGCCAATCCCCAGCCATGCGCGGGGCGGAGGGTGTGCCAGCGCCTGCCGCCAGAGAGCAGTGCGCCCGGCGGTAAAGGCGTCCAACGGTTGTTCAGGATCGAGTTGCATCTTAAGGAAGGGATTAGTGTTCACGGCAATGGCGAACGCCAGCACCAGCAAGGCGAGCAGCGCAATCGAGCGTGGACGCCATCCCATTACTGAACTGGAAAAAACTGTGAGCGCTGCAATGAGACCGAGCAGGGCTGCCCGCCCCTCGGCGAGGGCCACATACCCCAGAACGAGAGCAATGACACCGCTCATTACGGCGTATCGCCAGCCGGATGAGCTGTTGCGCCAAAGCCAAGCCAGCAGAAATGGCGTTAAAAACGGCAGATTGTCTTCCTGCAATTGTGTTTCGTGATCGAAGGGTTGGCCGGACAAACCGAGCAGATACCACGGTAGCAACAGATAGAGCCCTGCCAGGGTCAGCGCGCCGAATAACGCCATGCCATCCAATAGCCGGTCAGGATTTGTCGGTGATTCCCGCAGCGCGAGCGGGATCAGGAGCAACGTCACACTTTGCATCAGGAAACCCAGCCAGGTGCGTATTCCGGCCACTGGATCGACCGAACCGGGAATCGTCAGCAAGAAAACGCCCAGCAACGCCAGATAAAGCAGTAGCGTCGGGCGATCCAGCCGCTCCCGGCGACGCCAGAAACTCAACAATCCCCATAGTGCGTAGAAACCGGCGAGGGTGTTGAACAGCCCGCGTCCACCCAGTTGCGTTAAGGGTAATACCACTGGGGACAACCAGCCCCAGCGAAAAAATGCGCCCTGCAACCGGTCAAGCAGACGGCTCATCGTCGGCTATTTCCTGATCGATGCGCACGAATGCTTCAAGAACGCGGGCAACCGTGATAGCGGTCATGCCGCTTTGGCCAGCCGGTGGGGTAATCGCGTGGATAAAGCGGGAATGGGTCAGTGGCAATGAACCGCCAAACAACCCCAGCGCCGGCGTTCGCAGTGCGGCGGCCATATTCAAAACCCCGGTATCGTTGCCAATGTAGCAACGACTGCTCGCGAACAGGGCGGCTGTTTGCTCCAGTGGTAAAGCGACCGCATCCGCCGCCACGCCGCCGCTGTCTTGCATCCGGCGCAAAATCTCGTCGGCCAATGCTCGTTCCCCTGGACCGCCGACGATGAAGACCGAGCCAGCATGATGACGAGATAACGCGAGCGCCAATTCTGTAAAACGCATTGCGCCCCACTGTTTCCAAGGTTCACTGCTGCCAATGCCCAGCGCAATCCAGGGTTGAGGCCAGTCGGCGAATCGTTCCGCCACGGCGCATCGCGCCGCTGCCAAAACCGGTAATCGCGGTTCCGGTTCAAGCCGGGGAATCCCCAGTATATCCAAGAGAGCATCGCCCCGAACTATGGGCGACGCATGACGAAATTCAGCGGGCAGTTTTACCGGAGTACTGAGGAGCCAAGGTTGCAAGCCGATTCCATAACCGATCCGTTCCGAGATGCGGGCCAGCCAGGCGGCCAGCACATAGCGGGCGCTGGCATGCAGGAACCACACGCGCTGATAGTTTGCCCGTCGCAGCAGCGCCGCCAGCCGGAACACGCCCCGGACGCCAGCATGACCCGCGTCGCGCTCCAGCCAGAGAATGCGGCCCACGCAGGGATCGGCAGATAGCAATCGGTCCGCCTGAGAACGTGGCTTAGTCAGGATATCCACCTGCCCGGTCATGGTCGTGGCGGCGATAGCGTGGATATGCGGCAAATGCCAAACCATATCGCCGATGCCGGGCAAGGGCTGCACAATCAGCGTTCGACCGGAAAGGGCAAGCGTCATGCGCGACTCCGGGGAGATTGACTCAGCGTTTCATACAGGTTCAGCGTGTCATCCAGCATCCGTTGCCGGGTAAACACGGGTTCTGCGGGAACCGGCGGCGCGGCAATCAGCAAATTCAGCGTGCGTTGCGTCAACGCATCAAGGTTGCCAACCGGCGTCAAACCAGCGGGGTAGATGCAGCGCAGGATTTCGCCAACGCCGCCATGCTCATAACCGACTACCGGCGTCCCCAGACTCAAGGCTTCCAACACGGTGCGGCCAAAAGATTCAGGCTTGGCCGACAGCGATAGCACCAGAGTGGAAGCCGCGTAAATCTCGCGCATGTCGGTGCGGTGACCGGTAAACAGGACGGTATTGCTTAATCCCTGTGCTTGAACTCGACGTTGCAACTGGCTGGCATAGCGTTGTCGACCCGGCTCCACACCGCCGACGATTAATCCATGAATCGGCAGTCCTTGCATTCGCAACCGGGCGATTAGCTCGATGAATTCCTCATGACCTTTCAGCCGACTCAACCGGCCTGGCAGGGTCAGCACCGGCTCATTCCGCAATTGGGGATACTGTCGATACCATTTCGCCCACCAATCCACTGTGGGTTGATAACCGTAGGGAAATTGCGCGGCATCGACGCCGCGCGGAATCAGTTGAATGCGCTCCGCTGACAGTTGCGGGTAATGACATCGCAGATAATCCCGGATCGTTTCGGATACGGCGATCACCCGTTCGCCTTGGGTCATAATTGCGCTGTAACGGGAGACCGAATACAGGCCGTGAACGGTGGTGACAAACCGTGGACGGGTCATCGGGTCCATCCCGCGCCAGGCCAGCCAGGCGATCCAGGCCGGCAATCGCGAACGCGCATGCAAAATGTCGATGCGCCGTTCAGCCAACCAGCGCCGCAATGGCCAGATCCAGCGCAGGGTCAGCGGCGACTTGACGCCCAGCGGCCAGCGCAAATGTTCGCTTCCCTCGTCCAGTAGTTGCCGGACCAGCCGCCCATTGCCGGAAATGACCACGGAGCGATGGCCACGCTGAGTCAATGCCTGCGCCACCTCCAAAGTGCCTCGCTCCACGCCGCCCCCATCCAGCGCTGGAACCAGTTGCGCCACACTTAGGTGAACCATCGATCGATAATCCAGCGAGCGCAGCGTTCCGCTTCATTAAAACTTTCGGTAGGACGGCGTAGCCGGCGATGATGCGACCAGTCGCTAAAGAAAGTCACCCAGCCTTCGGTGGCCAGTTGTTCGAGTCCCCGGTTGATCCGGCTGGGGTGCTTGCGAGGAACTTCGAGTACCCCAACGGTAGCCCCGGAGGTCAAGGCTTCATAAACCATCGATACGCTGTCGGCGGTGACCCAAACCTGTCCAGCCTTTGCCAATTGCGCCGGCAACCAGTCGGGACCCGTCTCAGTGACGGGAATCACCGCACATCGCTCCCCGCCGTCCAGATGTTCCAGAAAATCCGGCGGTGTGCGGCGCGACGTCGTCAGCGTCCAATGCATGGCAGGATCAGCCGCAATGACCGCAGCGATTTGCTGGTACAAGCCCGCGTTATCCCACGAGAAATGTGCCGATGGGCCACCGATCAGCAATAATCCCTGTGTGGAATCCAGCCTTGTGGAAGGTTGAATGCGATTCAGCGCCCCGCGCGTGATTTGTACGTTCGGGTGAGCCGGCGGCGCGTCGTGTGCCGGGATCAGACACAAATCGAACAGGAACAACGGCAAGGTGGGACGCATCAATACAACAACCTTGCCGCCGCTCATCCAACGGGCAGCTAGTAAGGAGAGATGCGTTCGATGGCCAGCGCCCAGTATGAGGTCAGGATTCGACAAATCGCGCCAAATCGCGTGTTGTCCCCTTAGCAAAGCACTCAAGGCAATCGCCGTTGGCAGTGGCTCCAGCAAGCTTGTTTCGACCGGGCGCAAGCGGCCGAGCGCGTTGACCAATCCCCGACTTTGGTTATCGTGTCCCGCTTTGCCATCGCTGAAGCGCCAGACGACCAGCGGATGCGCCTGGGATTTCACTGGCCGTCGCAGGCGCGTTCAGTCCACCAGCACGAAGTCCGCGCCGCAATACGGACATTTGGCCTTGCCGGTCGCTTCAATAGGCAGGTAAACCTTGGGATGAGAATTCCACACCATCATATCCGGCATGGGGCAGGATACTGGCAGGTCGGCGCGGCGAACTTCATAAGTCTTTTGGGCATTCGGCATGACTTTGGTGGAAACAGCGGCGGCAACGGCAGCCATGGCGACATTCTCCTGGATTTTTCAATGGATTAATGGTTTTTGGAAAACTTTACACTAGCGTCAGCCATTCCGAATAAGCATCGCGGCGTCCATGCACCTGATCAAAATACATGGCTTGCAGACGCTGGGTGATCGGACCCCGCTGGCCGGCGCCAATGCTGCGCCCATCCACTTCACGGATGGGCGTCACTTCCGCCGCCGTACCGGTGAAGAAAGCTTCATCAGCAATATAGACCTCGTCGCGAGTGATGCGCTTCTCTCGCACGGGGATATTGAGATCGGCGGCGAAACGGATAATCGTGTCGCGGGTAATGCCTTCCAGCGCAGAAGTCAGATCCGGGGTATAAATGATTCCGTCGCGCACAATGAAGATATTTTCTCCGCTGCCTTCCGAGACATAACCTTCGGTATCCAGCAGCATGGCTTCATCGTAGCCATCGCGCAGGGCGTCAGCGAGGGCCATCATCGAATTCATGTAATTGCCATTCGCCTTGGCCTTGCACATGGTGACGTTGACATGATGCCGACTGAACGAGGAGGTGCGGATACGGATACCGCGCTCCAGATTCTCCGCCCCCAGATAAGCGCCCCATTCCCAAGCGGCGACAATGACATGCACTTTCAAGTTGTCAGCGCGCAACCCCATACCCTCGGAGCCGTAAAAACACATCGGGCGGAGATAAGCGCTGGCCAGATTATTGGTGCGCACCGCCTGTTGGCAGGCGGCGTTGATCTCGTCCTTGCTGTAGGGCATCGGCATCCCGACGATGTGCGCAGAACGAAACAGGCGATCAGTATGCGCCTGTAACCGGAAAATCGCCGCGCCCCGGTCTGTGGCGTAAGCGCGGACACCCTCGAAAACCCCCATGCCATAATGCAGGGTATGCGTTAAAACATGGGTGTTGGCTTCGCGCCAAGGCGTGAGTTCGCCGTCATACCAGATCAGGCCATCGCGATCAGACATTGACATTTTTAGAATCCTTGCGGTGTTCGATAAGCCATTCGAGAGAGCGCCGGAGTGAGCGTTATCAGATTCATTGAATTTGCCAAATAGTAACGTAGATTGCCAGGTTTTAAAACGAAGGCTAATTTGTTGCGGTCAGTATTTCCCTTCGGCGCGCCTCGTCAGTCAGGTGCAACCACTGGGTTGAAAATGCGCCGCGTCTCAGTAATCACCGCCAATCGCTGCTGTCGCAAAGTTTCGGCCAGCGCCAGTCCGGTTAAACCCTGTTCCACCAGCGGACGCGCCTGGATGCTAGATACGGCCTGATAAATACATCGCAACAGTTCAGCCTGCGGATAATCCCGCTGCTCCAGTCCCAAGCGACCCCGGGCATCCGCTTCGCAGGCTAGCAGGAATTGCGCAAAGCGTTGCGGTTTGCGCAAGGCGTCCACGCCTTGCAGGATTTTCAGCAAGGTTCCCGGACGCAGCTCCAGGGCGCGATGACAATGCGTATGGTAACGAGCTGTCAGCACTCCCAGTTCCCGGTGCAGGTTGGGAATCCGTAGCCGCTGGCAAAAAGCCCGCACCAGATCAGCGCCCCGATCCTCATGGCCCACATGACGCGGCCATTCCTCGCATGGTGTCGTTCCCTTGCCAAAATCATGCACCAGCACTGCGAAACGGGTCACGACATCCGCGCCCAACCGCACCGCTTGAGTCAGCGCCATCAACGTGTGGACGCCGGTATCAATCTCTGGATGATGCATGGGAGGCTGTGGTACGCCGAACAAACGATCCAGCTCCGGGAAAATGCGCGCCAGCGCGTCGCAGTCCCGCAGCGTTTCGATAAACTGCTCGGGACATACTTCGCCCAGCGCGCGCACGGTTTCCGCCCAGACTCGTTCCGGCGTCAAGTGATCGACTTCGCCATTGGCGACCATAGCGCGCATCAACTTCAGGGTTTCCGGCGCAACCCGGAAACCCAGTGCAGCGTAACGGGCGCTGAACCGGGCCACGCGCAGAATCCGCACCGGGTCTTCCGCAAAAGCGGGGGAGACATGGCGCAACCAGCGGGCGGCAAGATCGCGCGCACCCTGATAAGGATCAATCAGCCGGCCTTGCGCATCGCGCGCCATGGCGTTGATCGTCAGGTCGCGGCGTTGCAGGTCATCCTCCAGCGTGACCTCGGGGGCCGCATGGATATGGAAGCCATGATAGCCCGGCGCAGTCTTGCGTTCGGTGCGCGCCAGGGCATATTCGTCATGGGTCTCCGGATGCAGAAATACTGGAAAATCCTTACCTACCGGACGAAAGCCGCGTGTGAGCAAATCATCCGGCGTTGCGCCGACCACCACCCAGTCGCGTTCCGTAACCGGCAGATTCAACAATTCATCACGCACTGCGCCGCCGACCAGATATGTTTTTACCGTATCTGTATTCATTCGAGAAAGATTAAGTGCTGTAGAAACCCGCTATTCGTTCAAGGTCCGATTCGCCAATGGCTGACAAGCGCTTGCCAACCTGTCGGAATGTCTTCCATATTGTCAATTTAATACGCTATGCATAAGTCATCTGCAATGCAATGGGATGATCGATGGGGCAAACTTTAAGCGATTTCCAGGTAATGCGACAGATTTCACAGGTCTTTTTCACTGGCATGATGGTCGTGGCGATCATCGTTGCCCTGTCTGGTTGCGCTGATCTGGTCTATTATCGACAGGCAGCGGCTGGCCAATGGGAGCTTTGGCAAGCGCGCCGTCCCATAGCCGAGGTGCTGGCTGATGCAACCACCTCGCCGGAACTCCGCCAGCGCCTGGAAATTGCCCAGGCTTTGCGCGATTTTGCCAGCGCAGAACTGATTCTCCCGGAGAATAGCAGCTATCGCCACTATGCCGATCTCCAGCGAACCTGGGTAGTAAAAAACGTCTTTGCCGCGCCGGAGTTGAATCTGGAACCGCGCCAATGGTGTTTCCTGGTGGTTGGTTGTCTAAGCTATCGCGGTTACTTCGACGCTGAGGCGGCCGATCGGTTAGCGGCGGAGTTGCGCGCGGCGGGCGACGATGTTTATGTAGCCGATATTACCGCCTACTCGACGTTGGGCTGGTTCGAGGATCCCTTGCTCAACACCTTCATTGGCTGGCCCACCGGGCGACTGGCGGAATTGATGTTCCATGAACTGGCGCATCAACGGCTCTATATCGCCGATGACACGGCTTTCAACGAGGCGTTTGCGACGGCTGTGGGCCAGTTGGGGGCGGAACGCTGGTTGAAAGAACACGGAACGATGCGCGAACGGCAAGAGTATGCGGCGGACCTGCAGCGGCGCCAGCAATTTTTGCGATTAACCGCCGAGACCCGCGAACAATTGGCAACGCTATACGCCTCTGCGCAGAGTGCGCCAGAGAAGCGTACCGGCAAGGAACACATCCTGGGAGCATTGCGAGAGCGTTATCAGACGTTCAAACAGGATTGGGGAGGCTATGCGGGCTATGATCGCTGGTTCACACAGGACTTGAATAACGCCAAGTTGGCCGGTGTTAGCACCTATTACCGGCAGGTTCCGGCGTTTCTGGCCTTGTTTGAACGGGAGGGACAGGATTTCGCAGCGTTTTATAAAGCGGCGGAGACCCTTGGTGAATTGCCGCCTGCGGAACGGGAGGCGGGTTTGCGGGAACTATTGCCAACATCAGTGTCTTTCCAGCGCGTCCACACTGATAATTTTTAAACTGCTCCACGCCGAAGGCAATGTATGAAAGCCCATTTAGAAGCGACTGAATCCCCACCCCTTCTCGAAGTCCGCGATCTCTCTGTTTCCTTCGGCGCGACCCCGGCGGTCAAGCAGGTTTCCTTCACGCTCCGGCGCGGCGAGACGCTGGCGCTGGTGGGAGAAAGCGGCTCGGGTAAATCCGTGTCAGCGTTGTCGCTTCTGCAACTGCTGCCCTATCCTCATGCCCGGCATCCCGGCGGCAGCATCCGCTTGCGCAGCGAGGAATTGCTGGGCGCAGCGCCTGCCCGGTTACGCGAGATTCGCGGCAACCAGATCGCTATGGTCTTCCAGGAGCCGATGACCTCGCTGAATCCTCTGCATTCTATTGAAAAGCAGATTGGCGAAACGCTGCTGCTGCACAAGGGCTTGAACGGCGCACGGCTCAAGGCGCGTGTTGTGGAACTGCTGGACCTCGTAGGACTGCCGGACGCGGCGCATCGGTTGAATGCCCTGCCGCATGAACTGTCCGGCGGTCAGCGGCAGCGAGTGATGATCGCTATGGCCCTGGCTAACGATCCTGATATCCTGATCGCTGACGAGCCAACAACCGCATTAGATGTGACGATCCAGGCGCAGATCCTGAAATTGCTGAAGGACTTGCAGGCACGCCTGGGTATGGCCATTCTGTTCATCACCCATGACCTGAGCATCGTGCGGAAAATGGCTGATCGAGTCTGCGTGATGCAAGCCGGCAGGGTCGTGGAAACCGGTTCAGTCACCGATATTTTCCATAACCCACAACATCTCTATACCCGGCAACTGCTGGCTGCTGAGCCAAAAGGCGAACCGCCTTCCGCAAACGATGATGCCTCCGTGGTGATGGCTGGTGATCATCTCAAAGTCTGGTTCCCACTGAAGCGCGGTTGGTTTGGAAAAGTCACGGATCATGTCAAGGCGGTTGACAGAGTCAGCGTGCGGGTGCGCGAAGGACAAACCCTGGGCGTGGTCGGTGAGAGCGGTTCCGGCAAAACGACCCTGGGGCTAGCGTTGCTGCGCCTGTTATCGAGTCAGGGTGCGATTCGCTTTGAGAGTCAGCGCATCGATGGCCAGTCGAGTAAGGCATTGCGCCCCTTGCGCCGAGCCATGCAGATGGTCTTTCAAGATCCTTATGGATCATTAAGTCCCCGATTATCGGTAGGCGAGATCATCGAAGAGGGCTTGCAGGTGCATGGACTAGCGGGCGATCGCAAGACGCGACGCGCCTGGATTTCCCAGGCGCTGGAAGAAGTTGGCTTGGACCCAGCGACTCAAGATCGCTATCCGCATGAATTCTCCGGTGGTCAACGTCAGCGCATCGCCATTGCGCGCGCGCTGGCGCTGCAACCGCGCCTGCTCATTCTCGACGAGCCGACCAGCGCCCTAGATGTATCCGTGCAAGCGCAGATCGTCGATTTATTGCGCGATTTACAGCTTCGTCATCGACTAGCTTATGTGTTTATCAGCCATGATCTGCGGGTGGTGCGGGCGCTGGCCAATCACCTGCTGGTGATGAAAGACGGTCAAGTCGTGGAGGAAGGATCAGCGCGGCAGGTCTTTGCGCGCCCCACGCATCCCTATACTCAGGCGCTGCTGGCGGCCGCGTTGAATCTGGAAGCCGTCGGCAATGGCATGTAAGCGCTGCAGTACTGGTAAAGTCGGCTTCCCAGCCGGCTTGAACCGGCTGGGAACCTGTTTCACATCACAACATCACCCGCCTGAAATCCGCCAGCAATTGCGCAAGATAAACATTGAAGCGGGTGGCTAGCGCGCCATCGATCACCCGATGATCGGCGGTCAGCGACAACGGCAGAGTCAAGCGCGGTGCAAATTGCTTGCCGTCCCAGACCGGTTTCATCATCGACTTGCTCACGCCCAGAATCGCGACTTCTGGCGCGTTGATAATCGGCGAGAACGATGTGCCGCCAATGCCGCCGACCGAAGAAATGGTAAAACAGGCCCCTTGCATGTCCGCTGGCCCAAGCTTGCCATCACGGGCTTTTTTGGCCAGTTCGCCCGTCTCCCTGGCAATGTCGAAAACGCCCTTCTTATCAGCATCCTTGATTACCGGCACCACTAACCCGTTGGGCGTGTCGGCGGCGAAGGCGATATGAAAGTACTGCTTGTAAACCAGGTTATCGCCGTCCAGCGAAGTGTTGAATTCCGGGAACTGTTGCATGGCCCGGACGCAAGCCTTGATGATAAAAGCCAGCATGGTCAGCTTGCCGCCGCCTTTCTCATTCTCCTTATTAATCTGTAAACGGAAAGCTTCCAGATCGGTAATATCGGCGTCCTCGTGATAGGTCACCGCCGGGATCATCACCCAGTTGCG
>JAGRHM010000134.1 GCA_020445005.1 Candidatus Competibacteraceae bacterium
TGCCGAGGATCACCAGGTCCGGCTGTTCGCGTTCAACCAAGGCTTTCAGCAGCTTGGCAACCACCAGCGGTTCGGGCGCAGCGTCGGTCTCGACCAGGATGGCCCGGTCAGCGCCCATGGCCAGCGCTGCGCGCAGCACCTCCTGGCACTGACTGACGCCGATGGAGGCCGCAACGATCTCCGTCGCTTTGCCTAATTCCTTCAGTTGCACCGCTTCCTCCACGGCGATTTCATCGAAAGGATTCATGCTCATCTTGACGTTGGCGATCTCCACGCCGGAGCCATCCGCCTTGGGGTAAACCTTGACGTTGTAGTCGACCACCCGTTTCACAGCGACGAGAATTTTCATGTAATTCCTCCTGTATTCATATAGTTATTAATTTTAGCTCTTCGAGGATTCTTATGGAACCCACACCGTAGGTCGGGCATAAGCATCGCGTTGCCCGACAGGAGCGCGCATGTCGGGCACGTCCTGTGCCCGACCTACCGATTGCAGTATCAATTCCACAAGAACCATCGAAGAACCTTAATTTTTTGTTATCGCTGGCCCGGCGTGGTCTTCGTGACCGTTGCCGGGCCTGGCGAAACCTTGCGTTATTCCCCGCAACAAGCCGCTATCCAGTCGTGTATTGCTCGCGCATCAACTTTTTGTCGAGCTTGCCGACGCTGGTCTTGGGCAGTACGTCCACGAAGACCACGCGATCCGGCACCCCGTATTTGGAAATGATGCCCTTGGCCGCGAAATCCTGGAGCAGCGCCTTGACATCGGCCTCGCTAGCTTCCTGCCCAGCCTTGAGGACGACCACTGCCAGCGGTCGTTCGCCCCACTTGGGATCGGGCATGCCGATCACCGCGGTTTCTTCGATCGCAGGATGCTTGAGGATGAGGTTTTCCAGCTCCAGCGAGGAGACCCACTCGCCGCCGGTCTTGATCACGNNTTGAGCCGGTCGGTGATCTTGAGATAGCCCTCCTCATCGATGACCCCAATATCGCCGGTGTGCAGATAGCCGCCGCGCCACAGCGCTTCGGAATTCCTGGGATCCTTGAGATAACCCTGAGTCAACCAGGGCGTACGAACCACCACCTCGCCTGGCGTCTTGCCGTCGTGCGGCAAATCGTTCATCGCCTCGTCCACCACGCGCAGTTCGACCAGCGGTACCGGTAACCCGGTCTTACAACGGATGTCCAGTTGCCGCTCTTCATCCCAGTCCAGCATGTGCGGTTTGAGTTGCGCTAGGGTCAGAATCGGGCAGGTTTCCGACATGCCGTAGGCGGTAAACACGTCCACGCCTCGGGCGCGGGCTTGCTGAGCCAGGGTTTGCGGCAACGCTGACCCGCCGATGATTACCTTCCAGCGCGACAGGTCGACCTCGTCGATGACCGGACTGGCGAGCAGCATTTGCAGGATGGTCGGCACACAGTGGGAAAACGTCACTTTTTCCCGCTGAATCAGGTGCAGCAGGTGATCTGGCACATAGCGGCCCGGATAGATCTGTTTCAAGCCCATCACCGTAGCGATATAAGGGACGCCCCAAGCGTGGACGTGAAACATCGGAGTGATCGGCAAATACACATCGTCGCGGCTGATATGGCCCTGTCCGCTCCCTGCCAGCGCTGTCATCACGCCGAAGGTATGCATGACCAGTTGCCGGTGGCTGAAATACACGCCCTTGGGCAAGCCGGTGGTGCCGGTGGTATAGAAAGTAGTGGCGCGAGTGTCTTCGGAAAAATCCGGGAACAGGTAATGGGGATCGCCAGCGGCCAGCAGCGCTTCGTACTCCGTATCAATATTCAGGGAGGTGACGGGAGGCTGATCGGCATCGTTGAGCAACACGAATTTCTTGACGGGTTCGATCCGGTCGCGGATGGCCTCCAGGATCGGCAGGAATTCAGCGTTAACCAGGATCACGTCGTCCTCGGCGTGATTGATGGTATAGAGAATCTGCTCTGGAGACAGTCGAATGTTTACGGTATGTAGCACCGCGCCCATCATCGGGACGGCAAAGAAGCATTCCAGATAGCGATGACTGTCCCAGTCCATGACCGCCACGGTATCCCCAGGTTTGACGCCCAATCCGGCCAGACCGCTGGCCAACCGGTGGATGCGTTCGCCCATCTCTCGATAGGTCTGGCGTTTGAGATCGCCGTAAACAATTTCCTGAGCAGGAAACTGGCGCAACGGATTGGCCAGCAGATTTTTAATCAGCAGCGGGTAAGCATAAGCCGACGGGGTTTTGTCGATGATACTGTTAGTCATTATTGTCCTCTCTCATTGCACACCATTCGATGGGAGTTAATTGGCCATCCTGTCCAGGTTGTGGAAATTCCCTCCTTTAATAAGAAGGGGCGTACGAAGACCAGGGTGGTTTGGTTCGGCGGTTCCACAGTCCATTCAGGATTATTGTAGGTAGCTGGCGCGTCGGTGCCAGGCGGCGATCTGCGTCCCTGCCTTCGCACTCTTCGAGTTGTCGTCGGCATGGCGTCCTTCCGGTTAAGAGGCAATGAGCATGGTCAGCAGCTCAGCAACCAAAGCGGGCTTGTCTTCGCCTTCGATGTCGATGGTATTGCGAGTCTTGATCAGGACGCGGCCTGGCCCCTTGGGTTCCGCTGTTATCAGTTCTATGCGATTGCGCACCCGGGCGCCGGCCTTGACGGGCGCCATGAAGCGCACCCGGTCCAGTCCGTAATTGAGCACTTGATTCGCATCTGGCGGGGCGACGCCAAGCTGGAGATGGGTGGTAGCGACCAGCGATAAACACAAAAAGCCGTGGGCGATTGTGCCACCATAGGGACTCTCTTGGGCTGCCCGTTCCCGGTCGACGTGAATCCATTGGTGATCGCCGGTGCATTCGGCAAACTGATCGATACGCACTTGGCCGATTTCAATCCAATCCGAAACTCCCAGCTCCTGACCGACGAATGCGCCGACCGTCGCGATGCGGTAGTTTGCTAGCGCCATCTTCTTACCTCTTGATCCGCACAGGTTATCAATGATGTTGATAAACACTGTAGACGCGCACGGGAAAAGCTCACCTATCGTTCGGCAGGCGCGAGGGTTGGGTAAGAGTTAGGGATTCCGAGACTACAACAGCCCGCGTTCGCGGGCCTTGGTGACGGCTTCAGTGCGATTGCGCGCCTGCAGCTTGCGGAAAATCTGATGCAGATGCCATTTGGCGGTGCCTATGGAGATCCCTAGCTTGTCGGCGATTTCTTGATTGGTAAGGCCAAAATCCAATAGGCGCAGGACTTCGCGCTGGGTTTTGCTCACCGGTTCCGTCAGACCATCCGGCGTAGGCGCGGATGGGTGGGGAAAGGTTTGCAACAGCTCGATGACGAAAGCAGGCGCTACATGGCGTAGCTGCGGTAGCAACACGGCTACCGCCGGGCCTTCGTCAAGGAAAACCCGCCGGTACCCCGGCGAGGCGGCGAGTGAAAGCGCCTGCTCCAGCCGGTCCAGGGCGGCGGCCCGGTTACCGGAGGCCCGTTTGCACAGCGCCTGCAACACGTAAACGGTGATCAGACTGCCGTTCCGTTCCTCTTTGATCGCCGCTGTCTCAAGAGCATTTAATATCCGCTCTGCGCTCCGCGGCTGATTTTGCGCCATCAGCAGGCGCGCACAGATCAAGCGTTCAAACTCGGAAGGGGATTCGGCTGAGATGGTCGCCTTATCCAGAGTTCGCGCGGCTGCAGCGACATTTCCCTCGCGCAATTGCAGTTCTGCCGCAGCGGCGTCTATCAACCGCCAGCGCCGGGGATTTTCGGATTTTTCGGCCAGTTGCCGCGCTGCCGTCAACGTATCCCAGGCCGCTTCGCGCGCGCCGCTCACATGCTGCAGCTTGGCGAGCGACCGTTGGCCCATCAAGGTGTAATAGACCATCCCCAACTGCTGGCAAAGAGTAATCCCTGTGCTCAGGTGACGTCGGGCTGACTCCAGGTCATTGATCTCGTAGAACAAAACGCCCAGCGGCACGTAGACCAGGCCGGCGACCGCCAGTGGCTTACCGCGGACATCCACGTAACGTTCGACGTTCTCACAACAGAGCAGCATCGCTTCCCGTAAACGACCCTGGGCATACATCAGCGGCGCCAGATTACC
>JAGRHM010000135.1 GCA_020445005.1 Candidatus Competibacteraceae bacterium
GATGATGCCGGGCATCGACGGCTTCAAGACCTGCCAAGTTCTCAAGGAACGGCCGGAGACTTGGGATATTCCGGTCATCTTCATGAGCGCCTTGAGCGACACCGTGGACAAGATCAAAGGCTTACGGCTGGGCGCGGTGGACTACGTCACCAAACCCTTCCAGCATGAGGAAGTACTGGCCCGCGTTCATACCCACCTCACGGTACAGCGGCTCAAGCGCGAGTTGGCCGAACGCGAGGCGCGGCTGACCGCCATCGTGACCAGCGCGATGGACGGGATTCTGACCTTCGCTGTGGACGGTCGCGTCACCCTCTTCAACCCCGCCGCCGAGATCGTATTTGGCCGCGTCGCCGCCGAGACGCTGGGCCAGCCGCTAGATTCCTTGCTGTCGGAGCCGCTACGGCAGGTGGTACGGGACTATCAGCAGCGGGGCCAGTCCAATTTGTGGGTGCCGGAGGGATTGTACGCGCTGCGCGCTGATGGCAAACCGTTTCCAGTCGAGGCGACGCTGTCGCGGGCGACGACCGCAGGGCAAACGCTGTATACGATGATTCTCCGGGACATCGAAGCCCGCAAGCAGGCCGAAGCGGAATTCAACCGCTTGCACGGCTTGAACCTGTATTTGCGGGACGAGATCCAGACCGAACACGATTTTGAGGAAATGGTCGGCGCTTCGGCGGCGTTGCGCGCCGTGCTCCGGGAAGTGGAGACCGTGGCGAGCACTCAAGCCACCGTGCTGGTGGCCGGCGAAACCGGCACCGGCAAGGAACTGATCGCCCGAGCGATCCACAATCGCGGCGCCCGTCGGGCCAAGCCGTTGATCAAGTTGAATTGCGCGACGATCCCGGCCAGCCTGGCCGAAAGCGAGCTGTTCGGCCACGAAAAAGGTGCCTTCACTGGGGCGCTGGCGCGCAAACTCGGCCGGTTTGAGCTGGCCAACGGCGGCACGCTGTTTCTCGACGAGGTGGGCGAATTACCGCTCGATCTGCAAGCCAAGCTGTTGCGAGTGTTGCAGGAGGGCGAATTCGAGCGAGTTGGAGGATCGCAGACGCTCAAAACCGACGTGCGGGTGATCGCCGCGACCAACCGGGATTTGGAGCAGCGCTGCCGGGAAGGGCAGTTCCGCCCCGACCTGTACTACCGGTTAAATGTGTTTCCCATCCAGTCGCCGGCGCTGCGGGACCGACGCGAGGACATCCCGCTGCTGGTGCGCCACTTCGTGCAGAAGTACGCAGCCGGCCTGGGCAAGACCATCGAAACGGTACCGCTGGCGACGTTGGCCCGGCTGCAAGCCTATTCCTGGCCGGGCAACGTGCGGGAGTTGCAGCACGTCATCGAGCGGGCGGTGATCGTGAGCCGGGGCGCGACGCTGGAGTTCGGTGACTGGCTGCGGGAACCGACCGCCGAAACCGGCCCCAGCAAGGCGTCGGTGACAACCTTGGAGGAGATGGAGCGCGAGCACATTCTCAAGACGCTGGAGATCACCGGCTGGCGGGTCAGCGGGGAGAATGGTGCCGCGCGCTTGCTGGGGTTGAAACCGACCACGCTAGAGGCACGAATGAAAAAACTCGGTATCGAGCGAAAGCGCGGCGGTTCCGAAATTTGAATGCGAAGCTTTGAGTTGGGGCAGCGCCCATCGAGAATAGGCGCTATTCAGTATTCGACCATATCCTAAATACTTTCTCAATAATGCCTCTGTCCTTGGTAGGCCCATCATAAGCATAGTAAAGATGATCAGGCGACTCCAAAAGCTTCTGTAGATGTTCGACGAATGGCCACGCATCTTTATAAGCACTGCGACCCCCAATTCTCATTTGAGAAAGTTGAGAATTAATTTTATTCATTCCTACTAACATTCTTCTGTCGTATCCCAGCAGACCACGCATGACTGCATCGCTGAGTTTAACAAGATCGTCCAACCCATTTTTATTTGCCATTTCTCTAAATGGGTATGTTCTCCAATCATCAGATGCATAAGGAGCATAGCCATCAAAAGGCATCTTGCCATTGGTCTTCTCTGTCATTTCTTTCTTTTGTTTAGGGGTAGAGTGAAAAATGTATACCCTCATGGGATCGTAATTGTAGTACCATAAGTTCATAGCTGCTTGGCTACCCAAGCGATCAGCAATTTTTACAAGCTTTCGAATTCGTTTACCTTCTTCACCAGGAATTTTTTCGGCAAGTGTCACGGCAATACCAAGTACTTTGTCCATCGCTGTAGATCGAAGTTTCTCGATCCGATCTCGCGTTACTACGACGATATCCACTTCAGCATCAATAACAGCAGGGCGTGGCTTATCAAAAAATATCTCCATCACCCAGCGATTGAAGGCTAATGGATCTTGGCGACGATACAATGTCGCTACCAGTTCAACGGTGCTACCTGGCGTGATGTTGTTGGCACCCCAATATTTATGAAGCTCCTCTAAACTACCGGATTTGCGAACCAGTGCCCGAGCGAATCGTCCGCCATCGGTTCGATAAACTATCCAATGACGGAGACTATGGGCAACATTAGCGGCGAAATCATCAAAATTTTGAGCATATTTGACGGTTATAGTACCCGTTGAAGCAACATAATGATCGCGGCGATCCATCGCTGCATTGTCTCGTTTGCGGAGTATCGAGAGCGGTGTGTGATCGGTACGATGTTTCTGGTTCTGATTGCCCATGACGATTGACCTCTGTAAAGAGAAATATGAAACTGGCCTTTACCAAATAAAGGCAAGCTCTTTGCCAAATCTGACAAGATGGTCAAATTTAATTATAGGCACCTGTTTTATTTATTTTGTTTAGCAAGATAGCCGCTGCTTGAAGCTGAGATCGACGCAAAAGATGCAAGCCGGCATTCCTAAAATACTGGGAAAAACCCAATTTGTTGGGAGTCTCTCGGATGGACTAAAAAGGGGATTTATGTATCTGAAGAGCGGTGATCGAGCTACTCAAACCGGCGTTCGTTCGAGTTTCGCGAGCTATCGGTCAAGGTCAAATTCGAGGATCGCTCAACAGTCGCACGATTTGGTTGACCTGGAAAGAGCGAGCCAAAACGCGGAGTTCATCCAGGAACGGCCGATAATCGGCGTCGCACTGCTCCAGCTCCTCGGCCTGAGCTAGCAAATTCTTGAGATCGCCGCGCTGGGCCAAGTCTCGCAGCGCGGCGATTTTCGAGGCGGGCGGTAAAAAGCATTGATCCAGAGCGAAAGCGGACGCTGCCTCGTCCGCCGCTGCCCGAGCCATGCGCCGCGCCACGAACGTTTCCACGTCCGGCGCTTCGAGCGTGGAAAGATCGAGTAACTCGTTGATCAGAGTCGACAGATGCTCGCCGGACTCGCGGACGGTTTCGAGACCCACGCGCTGTTTGGCAGTCAGGCCGGGGTTGCGCAACAGGATTTGCGCGTAGCCCAGAATGCTGTTGAGCGGGGTGCGCAACTCATGACTCATGTTCGCCATGAACGCGCTCTTGGCTCGATTGGCCAGTTCCACTTCCACCTTAGCTGCGTGCAGCGCGTCCTGAACGCGCTGGCGCACCTCCATTTCCAGGCGCAGTTCCTGGTTGGCGGTTTCCAACTGTTCGGTCCGCTCCTCGACCCGGTGTTCGAGATCGGCGTTGAGGGTCTCGATGGTACGCAAATATGCGCGGTTGTCCCGGAAAGTGGCCGTGACCACGTCGAACCAGGGTTGCCACGGCGCGGGAACGGCCGGCGGCGCCGGCGGTGGCCGGCCGGCCGCTTCATCGCGTAGATAATCGACCAGCGCCAGCGCCGGCTTGACGAAGCGCCAGCGCAGCAGAGCGTGGATAGCAACCAGCGTCAGAGCCAGACCGGCCAGCACGATCAGGGCGGGGTAAAGGCGCGGCAACAGACGGGCGGTGATCGCGGTGGACGGGATGGCGTGCAAGAGATACCAGGGCGCCGACTTGATACGCTGCGCATGAACGTACTGGTCGGCGATGCGCCGAAATTCGCCGGAGGGTCGCAGCAACTGATCGACGGGGACGGATTGCAACGATTCGGGCAGGACGTCCGCCAAGGTCCTAACCCGTTGATCGGCAGCAGTGTAAGGATGATCGGGATCGGCCAGCACCTGGCCGGTTTCGTTGACGATCCAGACCGGCCCCCAGCGTTCGGTGACGGCTTGCAACAGCTCAGTGAGAAAACCCAGCAACACGTCAGTTCCCACCATGCCCACGTAACGGCCTTGCCAGTACACCGGCGCGGCGTGCGAGACCATCAAACCAGCGCCGGCGGTATCCAGATAGGCTTCCGTCCAATAGCTGCGTCCGTCCGGATTGCGTTCCGGGGTCGCCAGCCGATACACGTCAAACCCGAACCAGTACGCGAGCACGCCCTCCATCGTGGCGGCGTTTGCAGATTTGACGTTCACGGTGTTGTCCTGCCAGGGAAAGGCCGTGACGAAATCTTCCTTCCCGGAAAAGTAATAGCTCCAGCGGAAGAAAGGGGTGACCGCATGGGCCGAGCGCTGGAGAGGGAACAGGGAAAACGCCATGTCCAGCTCGGTCCATCGCTCGTCGGTTCCCCGCAAAAGTTCGACCCGGCCCATGATAGTGCCGGTCAAGTCCTTGAAGGAGGTCTGTTGCGCGAGATTGAAGCTGAGGCTCGCGATGACGCCGCCCTCCACTTCGATCTGGCTCGGCGCCAGCCAGGCACGCCACTCGCTGGCATGGCGTTCGGAAGCGGTCGCAAGATAATCCTCGGCCTGGCGTCGCATGGCGCTGACGTGCAAGTTAGCGATTCTGACGAAGGCGTTCAACATCACGCGCTGTTCGGTAACGATATTGTGCAATCGACCGAGTTCGGTTTCTCGCTGCTTGAAGAATTGTTGCGCGGCCAGCGCGGCGATGATGAGGGTCAGCGGCACCGCGCTCCAGGCGATCAGCCGATTGTAATGCCGCGCCAAGCGCTCTCGCCGAGTCGTGGATTCGTTCATGACGGCGAACTCACACCGGCCAGCAGCTCGTTGATTTTCTTGAGCTGAAAACGCTCGGCCAGATCACGCAACCGGGCCGTGAAAGTCGTGTAACGCTCGTCGGCGCGCTCCAGCCGCTCGACCTGCGCCAACAGGTTGCGGAGATCGCCACGCTGAGCCAACTCCCGCAAGATCGCCAGTTCGGCGCCGGGCGGAACGACAATTTCCCCATCTGGCGCGTTGTCGGATGCCGGCGAACCAGCGGCGTTGCTGGCGTAAACCAGTTCTAGGCCCAGTCGAGCGCGCAGCAACTTCAACAACTCCTCCTGCCGGAACGGCTTGGACAGGAAGTCGTCGGCGCCGGCAGCCAGATATTGCTCGCGGTGATGGCCGTAAGCGCTGGCGGATACGGCGATTATGATCACGTCGCGCAGCGCCTCGGACTGGCGCAGCCGGCGGGTGGCCTCCAGACCGTCCAGCACCGGCATCCGCATGTCCATTAGCACTACGTCTGGCTGGAATCGGGCCGCCACGTCCAGCGCCTCCCGGCCGTTACCGGCCTCGGCGATCCTGAAGCCAAGCGGCGCCAGCATGTCGACCAGTACGGCGCGATTCTCGCGCTTGTCGTCGGCGACCAACACCCGGCGGCGCGGTCCGCGATAGCCGATGACCGGCGCGACCGGCCCGTTCGACGCGCATTTTGGTACATCGGCCGCCGGCAAGGACAGCGCGAACCAGAACCGGCTGCCTTGGCCGAAGACGCTTTCGACGTGCAGCGCGCCACCGAGTAACTCGACCAGCCGGCGGCTGATGACCAGACCTAGGCCGGCGCCTTCGATGGCTCGATTGCGGTCGCCTACTCGCTGGAACGGTTGAAACAACTGCCCCATCTCCTCGGTTCGGATGCCGCAGCCGGTATCGGTCACGGCGAAGCGAATTTGTTCTGCGTCCCGGTCGATGGCGAACGTGACCTTGCCCGCGTCGGTGAACTTAATGGCGTTGCCGATCAGATTGAACAGGATTTGCCGCAGTTTGCGTTCATCGCCCCGTACCTGAACCGGCAGTTTTGGATCGGTATTCATGTGGAAATCCAGATTTTTCTGCTTGGCCCGGACCGCGAAAGCCCCCGCGATGCCTTGCAGAAAATGCCGCAAGTCGAACGGTCGAACGTCGACTTCCAGTTTGTCCGATTCGATCTTGGCCAGATCCAGAATGTCGTTGATCAGGCCCAGAAGATGATCGCCGGATTGCTGGATGATGGCGGCGCCGTTGCGCGCCTTGTCGGGCAGCGCGATGTCGCGCAACAGGATCTGAGCGTAACCCAGGATGGCGTTTAGGGGTGTGCGCAACTCGTGGCTGATGTCGGCCAGAAACTGGCTCTTGGCGCGATTGGCCTTGTCCGCCTCTTCCTTGGCTTCGCGCAGCACCTGTTCGGCGCGCTTGCGCTCGCTGATATCCTTCATGGTGCCGAGCATCCGGTGGGCCCGACCTGCGGGGTCGGCTAGAAGAACGCCTTCCTCCTCCATGTACGCAAAGTCGCCGTCCGCGCGCCGAAACCGATATTCGATTTGGTATTTGCACAGCGTCGCGCGGGCTTGCCGCAAGGCTTGCAAGGCCCGGGGGCGATCTTCGGGGTGAATTCGCTCTTCCCAACGCCGGATGTCGCTCCGCGCGAACTCATCAGGGCTGTAGCCGGTGACTTGGGCGATGGGACCGGCCCAGTCGATCCGGCCGCTGGCGAGGTCGTAGTCGTACACGAGATGGCCGGTTTGTTCCGCCACGACCCGATAACGGATTTCGCTGGCCTGTAGCGCTTGGTAGATTTGGATGCGGTCGGAGCTTTCCTGCTGGAGGTCCCAGTCGCGCCGGCGGATTTCTTCCGTCACCGACCGTGCGGTGGCAGCAAAGGCGACGGCGAGTTGGCCGATTTCGTCCTGACGTGTGGTGTCCAGTGGCGCCAGCACTCGCTGTTCGCCCATCTGCCGAACGGCCAACAGCAGTTGGCGGAGCGGAGCGGCGATCTGCCGTTCCAGCAACATCGCCAACACGCCCAGCACCAAGGCAAGCGAGACGAAACCAGTCCACAGCACCCATTGCGCGGCTTTGAACGCTTCCGTCCGGATCGCGCCGCCCGGCAGGGTCGAAGCGAAATACCAGCCCGGCCCCTGCAACCGGCTGATGGCGTAGTACTGGTCGGCGTCCGTATCGTAGCCGTAACGCGGCAAAGCCGTTGCGCGGGTAGCCAGCGCCAGGAGGGCGCGCAGGCGGGCGTCGCCGGTCTGGCCGATAAAGTAGGTGCCCTCGTGTTCGACAATTTTGGCCTTGTAGGTTCGGTCGACGATCAACCGTCCATCGTGCCGAAACACGGTATGGATCGCGCCCGGAGGAATATCGGCGTGCAGAATGCTGGTTTCCAGGTCGTCGAGCAGGGTGTCGCTCGCGACGGTGGCGACGTGGGCACCGTCGAGATCGATGGGCGTCACCGCCGGCACCAGCAATTGATGATAGGCGGGTTCGTACTCCGGGCCGGCCCAAGCGGTTTCGCGCCCCGGATTGCGGGCCGGCTTGGCGGCGAGGAAGGATTCCTGCTCATTCAGCGCCCAGTCCGCAGCGGTATTGGCGGCCCATTGCACGTAGTTGGAGCGTACCGGATCATCGTAGCCCATATTAGCGGACTGGGTGGGATGCAGGAAATACAGGTTGACGAACCGAGTGGTGGTCAGCTTGGCAAACTGCTCGGAAAGATCGAAAAACAGCATCCACAGCCGTTTGAATTCCCGGTCGGGTTGCACATCTTTGTGAATCCAGCCGGTCGAGTAACGGACGATGTTGGCATATTCCGGCCGGTTGCGGATGGCGCCGTCGGGGTAACGCATCATCAGTTGATCGAAACGCCGTTCGAAATCGGAGGAGGGTTCCTTGTAGCGTCGCAGAAACTCTTGTTTGATGACCTGATGAAATTGGCGTGCCAGCGCGAAATGTGCTTCGTGAAATTTGGCGCGCTGGATAGTGTATTCGCGCAACTGATCAAGCGCGCGTCCTTCGATTTCCTGGAAGATCAGCGCGTAACTGACCCCGCTGGCCAAGGCGACGATCAGGGTGACGCCAAGCGCGATCTTGAGCAGAGTTTTGCCAGCTAGGGTTTGCCGATAGGAACTGATGCGCATGGCGCGGACGTCAATCCGTTGCGGAGGAGGCGGTCATGAGTACGGGTCTCTCTTACTAGACCGTTTGCGAACGAATGCAAATATACCTTATCCGGCGAGAATCCGTCGTTGCCGATTCCTACTACGCTTTTCAAGTGAGGATTGCCGCATCGCTTGGCTCAGGCGTCCAGCACGATTCTGTATCTCGGAGAGTGGTTCATGTCAAAACCTACCGTAATTTACTGGAATCAGGCACCGGAAAACTGCGAACACTGGAAGCCGACCTCAGGGTGGGCGGATCTTATCGAAGAACTGACGCTGAACATCGAGCTGGAGACTGGAAAATGCGCTAAATTGACTCGGTTTCTGGATGAGAAGGTCACTCATATCTCAAAGAAGTGTTCATTGCCGGCGTGGCGTTGGTGCATAAATACCCTTTGGACTGTCAAAGTAGTTAATCCCTCCCGACTGGAGGAGCTGTCATGACCGCCGAAGCGATTCCAGCGGCACAAGCTGCCCCTCAAAAAGTCCAGTATCGAGTCACGAACTGGCCCGAGTATGATCGCGCCTTGGTGCGACGGGGCCGTTTGACGATCGGGTTTGACGAGAAATTTTTGCGCGAGCATTGGCGGCCCGCGCCGACGGGCCGACGGGAGGGGTGCACCGTTCCAGTATTCCGA
>JAGRHM010000136.1 GCA_020445005.1 Candidatus Competibacteraceae bacterium
CATGCCCTCGAAGTCGGCCAGTTTGAAGAAAAAGTGCAGCGACTCTCGAGTCACCGGCGTTGCGCCGGAGATCACCGAACGGGGATTTTTCAGGTCGGTCGGGGAATAGGTCGCTCCGCAATTCTCGCAACTATCGCCATATTGATCAGCCGCGCTGCAGCGTGGGCATTCGCCTTTGATAAAGCGATCTGGCAGAAACATCTCCTTTTCGGGATCAAAGGCTTGGGTAATAACCCGACGACTGATATGTTCTGCTGCGTCCAGGCGGTGGTAAATCAATTCAGCATAATGACGATTCTCGGGGGAATGCGTTGAATAATAGTTGTCGAATTCGATCAGGAAATCGGCGAAATCAGCCTGATGCTCACGCCAAACCTGCTCAATCAGTTGTTCCGGCGTCACGCCATCCTGCTCGGCGCGCAGCATGATCGGAGTGCCGTGAGCGTCATCAGCGCACACGTAGTAGCATTCGTGGCCCCGCAGTTTCTGGAAGCGCACCCAGATATCAGTCTGGATGTATTCCACCAGATGGCCGATGTGAATGGGGCCGTTAGCGTAAGGCAAGGCGCTGGTGACGAGGATTCGACGGTTTTGATCGCTCATGACATGGTAAATCGCAGTGAAGGAAATCGGAAAAACAGTTAAGTTAGCAGCATTCCGCCGTGACTGTCATCTATCCGGTTTCAAGCATGGCGCTTTGACGCTGGAGCGAAAGTTCCATCATCAGCAATTTC
Source organism: Candidatus Competibacteraceae bacterium (assembly GCA_020445005.1). Taxonomy (GTDB): domain Bacteria; phylum Pseudomonadota; class Gammaproteobacteria; order Competibacterales; family Competibacteraceae; genus UBA2383. The sequence continues at coordinate 735 of JAGRHM010000136.1, forward strand.
ACGATTCTCTGTCGCAAAGCATGAAGAGTGGCTGAAATCGTAATGCACTCAATCGAGAGGAAACTGAATTAATGTCTGTTGTATCGCGCACCGATGTGGAGAACGCCTTAAAGGGTTATGTGGACCCTTACCTTGAACAGGATCTGGTTGCCGCCAAATGCGTCAAGCAGATTCAGACAGAAGAGGATGGGCGCATTGAAATCAATGTGGAACTCGGGTTTCCGGCGGCAGGGTATCGGGAAACGCTAAGCGCCGCGCTTCGTGAACGGTTGGCCCTCTTACCGGGTGTGGGCGCGGTAACCCTCAATGTGGGCAGCAAAATCACCGCCCATGAGGTGCAAAAGGGCCTGAAACCTTTGCCGGGGGTGCGGAACATTATCGCCGTTGCTTCCGGCAAGGGCGGCGTGGGCAAATCAACGACAGCGGTCAACCTGGCGCTGGCGCTGAGCGCCGAGGGTGCGCGGGTTGGCGTACTGGATGCGGATATTTACGGTCCCAGCCAGCCAAGAATGCTGGGCGCCAACCGACAACCGGAATCTCCAGATGGCAAGTCTTTATTGCCGGTAGTCAGCTACAATATTCAGTCAATGTCCATCGGCTATTTGATTGAGGAAGAAACGCCGATGGTATGGCGCGGACCAATGGTTACGCAGGCGCTGGAGCAATTGTTGCGCGATACTCGTTGGCATGATCTGGACTATCTGGTCATCGACCTGCCGCCGGGGACAGGCGACACGCAGCTGACCCTGTCGCAGAAGGTCCCGGTCAGCGGGGTGATCATCGTTACCACTCCCCAGGACATTGCTTTATTGGATGCGCGCAAGGGACTCAAGATGTTTGAGAAGGTTGAGGTTCCCGTGTTGGGAATCGTTGAGAACATGAGTACTTACATCTGTTCCCAGTGTGGCCATGAGGAGAGCATTTTCGGCGAGGGCGGGGGCAAGCGCATGGCGGAGCAATACGACGTGCCATTTCTTGGCGCGTTGCCGCTGGATACCCGAATTCGCCAGGAAACGGACAATGGCCGACCGACCGTCGTCGCAGAACCGGCGAGCCGGATTGCTGAACTGTATCGGGAAATCGCGCGCCGCGCCGCCGCTCGCTTGTCGCTGCAGGCGCGCAATTACAGCCACAAGTTCCCAAACATTGTCATCCAGAATACATAAAGCTTTCCCGATCTATTTTCGGGCGTGGTAACTTCGAAGTTCTCTTGAGAGGAGGTAATGCATGAAATTTCTGAAAACCGGATTGGTGGCGGTAACGATAGCAGCAGCGGGGTTGTTGACTTTGCCTGTCGACGCAGCGAACGCGGCGCAAAAATGCCGTCAGGAAAAAGTGATCGTCAATGGTCGCGTGGTGGAAACCAAGACCGTCTGCACGAAAACCAAACCCAAGCCCAAGTATCGCACCGTGTGTGAGGAATACTGGCGCCGTGGCGTCAAGTACCGCGAGTGTCGCGAAGTCAGAGTACGTTAAGTTTCCGCCAAGCGCGGCCCAAACCGCGCTTTCTACTTTCCAGGGAAAACCTCGTGCGCCTATGCGACCGTGACATCGAGCGGTATCTTGAAGAAGGCAAAATTCGCATCGAGCCGCCTCCAGCGTCCAGCCGGATTAATGGCGTTAGCGTAGATTTGCACCTCGGTCATCGTTTTCGAGTATTCAACGACCACGCCGCCTCGCACATCGATTTAAGCGGCCCCCGGGAGGAGGTGGACCACGCCATCAACCGGATCATGGGCAAAGAGATTCGCATTGGCGCTGACGACGCTTTTTTCATTCATCCTGGCGAATTAGCTTTAGCCGCTACCGTTGAGACCATCACCGTACCAGATGATCTGGTCGGTTGGTTAGATGGGCGCTCCAGCCTGGCGCGTCTGGGATTGATGGTGCATGTCACGGCTCACCGGATTGATCCCGGCTGGAGCGGGGCTATCGTGTTGGAATGTTTCAACAGCGGCAAGCTACCGCTGGCGTTGCGCCCCGGCATGGCGATTTGCGCGATCAGCTTCGAGATGCTCAGCGGCCCGGGCAGCCGACCCTATGGCAAGCGGCAGGACGCCAAATACAAACGGCAGACCGGTCCGACCCCGAGTCGGATTGGCGACGATG
>JAGRHM010000137.1 GCA_020445005.1 Candidatus Competibacteraceae bacterium
TTGCCGTCACGCCCGATCCCGGCGTCATCGAGGTGAATATCCATCCCGCTAGCGACTGGAATGAGTTAAAGCGCAATATTGAAGGGTTGTATGAGGATGCTCGGCAATCGCGGCTGGGTACGGAAAAATTCATGCTGGATGGCCGCCATACCGGCACCGGCGGCGGTAACCATGTGACCTTAGGAGGCGCGACGCCCAGTGACAGTCCGTTCCTGCGCCGCCCCGAAGTGTTGCGCAGTCTGATTACCTACTGGCAACACCATCCCAGCCTGTCCTACCTGTTCTCTGGGTTGTTCATCGGCCCGACCAGCCAGGCGCCTCGGGTGGACGAAGCGCGCAACGATAGCTTGTACGAGCTGGAAATCGCCTTCCGTGAAATGCCGCCGGGCGAGGCCCCGCAACCGTGGCTGGTCGACCGGTTATTGCGCAACCTGCTGGTGGATTTAAGCGGCAACACCCACCGCGCCGAATTCTGTATCGACAAACTGTACTCGCCCGATTCCGCCACCGGCCGCTTGGGGTTGGTGGAAATGCGCGCGTTTGAAATGCCGCCGCACGCCCGGATGAGTCTGATGCAAATGCTGTTGCTGCGCGGGCTGATCGCACGGTTCTGGGAGCGGCCTTATGCAAATCGGGAGTTGGTGCGCTGGGGGACGCAGATTCATGATCGCTTCATGTTGCCGCACTATGTCTGGGAAGATTTCAGAGATGTGGTCAGCGAGCTGAACCAGACGGGCTACCCCTTCGAGAGCGACTGGTTTCTGCCGTTTTTCGAGTTCCGCTTCCCCCATTACGGCAACATCGTGCAGCGCGACATTGATCTGGAGCTACGTCAGGCTCTGGAGCCGTGGCATGTGTTGGGTGAGGAGCAGGCGCTGGGCGGCACGGCTCGTTACGTCGATTCCTCGGTGGAGCGGATGCAGGTCAAGGTGCGCGGCATGACCGGCGAGCGGCATGTGGTAGCCTGCAATGGTCGACGGGTGCCGCTGCGGCCGACCGATATTCCGGGTGAATATGTCGCCGGAGTTCGTTATCGGGCCTGGCTGCCGCCATCAGCTCTACACCCTACGGTGCCAATTCATGCGCCGCTGGTGTTCGATATTGTTGATACCTGGAATCAGCGCTCGATCGGCGGTTGTACCTACCATGTCCAGCATCCCGGCGGGCGCAATCCTGACACCTTCCCGGTCAATGCTAACGAAGCGGAAGCGCGGCGTTTCGCCCGGTTCTGGTCCTATGGCCATACACCGGGACCGATGACGGCGCCAATAGAGGAGCCGAACCCCAATTTCCCCTACACTTTGGATTTACGACGGCGCGAAGGATAAATCACCGACGGGGCTGGCTATGATGCAAAGCCGGCCCTGCTCCGGTTAATTCTTAAGAATATAAACGAGAAACCTGCAGGATCCTGGCATGGACTTTGGAAATCACATCCGGCGAATTCGCCAAAGGCGTTACCAAGTCAACCGACGGTACTCCATAAAAAGTGTCGCTGAGCGCATTGGTGTTGATCCAGACGACCTTGAACGGATCGAACGCAATCGCAAGCCGCCGGATGAAGAAGTGTTACAGCGACTGGCTAACGATTTAGGCGAAGACATGGATCTACTCCTCGCGTTGGTCGGTCAAATTGCCAGCGATATTCGCGAGACAATTATCCGTCGTCCTGTCCTGTTTACGGAATTGATTCGAGGCGTCAGCGATTTGCCCGATAAAAAACTGATTATGCTGATCCATGAGGCAAACAGGGATCGATCGGGTCATGGTTTCAAACCTGTTACAAGGATTGTTGATCAATGAGGGTGGTACAAAGCTGGGATGATGGGGTTGTCGATGACATCCGGTTGACTGAACTGCTTCGGCGGCACAGCGCCAAGGCAACTTTCAACCTGAACCCGGGTTTGCATCAAAGCCAGCGGTCGTTCAGTTTTCAGTATGGAGATAAAGAAGTCTTGCGCCTTGGCCGCGATGAACTGGATGGTGTATACGCTGGTTTTGAAATTGCCAATCATTCCCTGACCCATTCTTATTTACCCGACTTGTCTCCAGCAGATTTAATACATGAGGTGCGGGACAGCCGGCAGCTCTTGCAGGACTGGTTTCAGCAACCGGTCCGGGGTTTCTGTTATCCGTTCGGCGGTTTCAATCCAACGGTCAAGGATGCGGTTCGATCAGCCGATCATATCTACGCCCGCACGGTGGCTGCGCTTGAGTCAGTATTTCCACCAGTCGATTCATTGGAGTTTGGCGCAAACTGCCACTTTACCGATCCTGCTTTCTGGAACCATTACGAACGCGCCAAGACATTAGATAGCGTGTTTTTCTTTTGGGGACACAGCTACGAGCTGGTTAATGAAGCCATGTGGATGGACCTTGAGGATAAAATCGCTGGGATTAGCGCCGATTCAGCGGCGGCGTGGGTCGACCTTGAAACATTGTTTATGTGATTACATGATAAGCGATAACTCTCTCCTGATTGCGTCGGATGCAGCGCAAATAAGATAGCTAATTCTATCGTAGGAATCCGCTTGTGGGCGATTTTCGGATCATCGCCCCAAGCGGACTGCTACGATCGATGGATTGGTTTTTATGCAGGCGCTCAGGCAGCAGGCATCATATTTTCCGGCATGCGCACCGCGATGACCTGACCCCGTGCGCAAATCTCGCCGTTGGCGGTGACTGTTGCTTTCACCACCACCTTGCGTTCTTTGACTTCTTCGATGCGGCCACGGATTTCCAGCGGTACGCCCAATGGCGTTGGTCGCAGGTACTCGACCTGGAGCGAAGCCGTGACGAAGCGCAGGGGAGGTTGGGTATCCATCTCCCGTCCAGCGGCGCGATAACTGGCGGCTGCCGCCGTGCCAGTGCCGTGGCAATCAATCAGCGAGGCCAGCAGGCCGCCATAGACATAACCGGGAATCGCGATGTGATAAGGTTGCGGGGTGAAAGACGCTACGGTTTCCTCGCCGTCCCAGTAGCTCTTGATCTGGTGGCCGTGTTCGTTAAGCCGACCGCAACCATAGCAATGGCTTAGCTCCTCGGGATAATAGTCTTGAAACGCTTTTAAGCTCATAGAAGTATCTCCTCAATGAATGCCAGTCTGGTCCGGGACTGGCGGTAAGCTTCCCGCTTCTGAATGCGAAACAGGAGGTACAAGTCGAAACTGATTGATCAAACATCAAAAAGATATGAAATATTTTATAATCAACCACAACGATTTATTACCCGGCGTCTGAACGGGAAGGTCAGAATCACCCTGTGGCGTCAGCTTCCAGCCGGCTTAAACCGGCGGCAGGATGCCGGTTTCACTTTGGGGTTTCCGTTCAGACACGGGTTATCGTGGCGATCCCTTGTAGTCAGGCGAAGCGAAATGTGGAGCCTGATTACTTTGCCAGAGGATATCCTCATGTTCTTCGGCCAGAAAATCCATCCGCTAAATTTCGATATTCCTGAACAATGGACGGTCAACAAGGATACGGTTGAACTCAGCGGGCCGGGCGTTCGTTTAACCGTGCGCTGCGCCGATATTGCGGACGGTTGTTTGCGGCTCCGGTTTGAGAACATGGATGCTGCTGATCTGCGCCAGCATTCAGACGCCGTATTGCCCGGGTTGCGAGAAGGTTGCTCGGTTGCGCCGTCGGCATCTATGGATCATGTGCGATTTTCCGCTGCTGCTGGCCACGTTGAATTGAGCGCGTCTCGCCTGCGGCTAGAGTTGGCTGGGGTTGCGCTGGAGACCGTGACCGAGGGGATCGGTGCGTGTGACGAAAACCTGTTGCTTAATTTCGCCCTGCATCATGTTGAAGGCTGCTACGGTTTCGGCGAGCGCACCCGCCGCCTTAACAAGCTGGGCGACAGCGCCGAGTTCCTGACCGTGGACGTGGTCGCCATCTTTCGCCACACCTACGCCCGTGATGACTACGACCCGACCTACGTCGCCATTCCGCTGGCGATTCTGAAAATCAGCGATGGCTTTCTCGGCCTGTTCTTTGACAATCCCGGTCATACAGCGGTGGATGCCGGCAAGAGTCGCCCCGGCGAGTTTTGGTATCAGGCGTTTGGCGGCGTGACCGATCTTTACGCGCTAGCCGGTCCCGGTCTGGCCGATGTCGTCCGGCGCTACGCGGCGCTGACCGGGCGTGCGCCTCTGCCGCCCATCTGGGCGCTCGGTTATCATCAGTGCCGCTGGAGCTATCGGAGCGCGGCGGAATTCCGCGAACTGACCGCGCAATTCGCCGCCGCCGATCTGCCGGTCAGCGCCCTGTGGTACGACATCGACTACATGGACGGCTTCCGGCTTTTCACCTGGAACCGGCAAGCGTTTCCCGATCCCGCTGCGCTGAATCGGGAGCTACGGGCGACGGGGATTCGTACAGTGGCCATTGTGGACCCTGGCGTCAAGCGCGAACCCGGTTATCCGGTTTACGACAGTGGACGGGAGCAACAAGCGTTCTGCCAGACCGCCAGCGGGCGCGATTATGTCGGCAAGGTCTGGCCGGGCGACACGATGTTTCCCGACTTCACGCTGGAAAATACCCGCGACTGGTGGGCAGACTGGCTGGCCGATTTTCTGCGTGAGAGCACCGTAGATGGTGTCTGGCTGGACATGAACGATCCAGCGACCGGCTACAGTCGCAGCGAGGAAATGCGTTTCGCTCAGGGTTCGATACCCCATGATCGCTATCATAATCAGTATGCGCATTTCATGGCGATGGCCAGTCGCGCGGCCTGCGACCGGATTAATCCCGAGGGGCGCCCATTCCTGTTGACGCGCAGCGCCTGCGCTGGAACCCAGCGTTACAGCGCAGTATGGACCGGCGATAACGCCAGCAACTGG
>JAGRHM010000138.1 GCA_020445005.1 Candidatus Competibacteraceae bacterium
GCACCATCTATCCCATCACCCCGTCTTCGACGATGGCCGAGTTGGCGGACCAATGGGCTTCGGAAGGCGTGAAAAACATCTGGGGCAGCGTGCCCTTGGTGATGGAGATGCAGAGCGAGGGCGGCGCAGCGGGCGCGGCGCACGGCGCGTTGCAAACCGGGGCGTTGACCACCACGTTCACCGCCTCGCAGGGACTCATGCTCATGATTCCCAACATGTACAAAATCGCCGGCGAACTCACGTCAGCAGTATTCCACGTCGCCGCCCGCTCCCTGGCGACCCAGGGTTTGTCGATTTTCGGCGATCACCAGGACGTGATGGCGGTGCGCCCGACCGGTTTCTGCCTGCTGGCTTCCGGTTCGGTGCAGGAAGCCCACGACATGGCGCTGATCGCCCAGATGGCCACCCTGGAAGCACGGGTGCCCTTCATCCACTTCTTCGATGGCTTCCGCACCTCGCACGAGGTCAACAAGCTTACGTTGTTGTCGGATGACGAGATCCGGGCGATGATCCGCGATGACCTGGTGCTGGCGCATCGCGCCCGGGCGCTGAATCCAGATCGGCCCTTCATTCGCGGCACGGCGCAGAATCCCGATGTCTATTTCCAGAGCCGTGAAACGGTCAACCCGTTTTACGCCAAGGTGCCGGGCATCGTACAGGGGGCGATGGACCAGTTTGCCAGCGTCACCGGCCGTCGCTATAACCTGTTTGACTACTTCGGCGATCCGAATGCTGAACGAGTGATTATTCTGATGGGTTCCGGGCAGGAAACCGCTTGTGAAACCGCAGACTATCTCAATGCGCGCGGCGAGAAGGTTGGTGTGATCCTGGTTCGCCTTTTCCAGCCGCTGTCGGCCTCTCATTTCCTGGCGGCCTTGCCGGCCAGCGTCAAATCCATCGCCGTCCTCGAACGCACCAAGGAACCAGGGGCGACGGGCGAGCCGATGTACCTGGAAGTGGTCAATACCCTGGTGGAAGCGCAGACCGCCGGCACGTTGCCCACCCCGACCTTCCCGAAGGTGATTGGCGGTCGTTACGGGCTGTCCTCCAAAGAATTCACCCCAGCGATGGTCAAGGCGGTGTTCGACGAATTAAGCAAGACGCGGCCAAAGGACCATTTCACGGTGGGCATTGTCGATGACGTGACGCACACCAGCCTGGACGTCGATCCGACGTTCATCATCGAATCCGATAAAGTCGTGCGCGCCATGTTCTACGGGTTGGGCGCGGACGGCACGGTGGGTGCGAACAAGAACTCAATCAAGATCATCGGCGACGATCCCGAGTTTTACGCCCAGGGCTATTTCGTTTACGACTCCAAGAAATCCGGCTCGCAGACGGTTTCCCATCTGCGCTTCGGTCCCGATCCGATTCGCTCGCCCTATCTGGTGCAGTCAGCTAACTTCATTGGTTGCCACCAGTTCAACTTCCTGGATCGCGGCGATGTGCTCAAGAATGCTGCGCAAGGCGCAGTGCTGCTATTGAACACCAGCCCCTACCAGCCGGAGCAGGCGTGGGATCGGTTGCCGCGCCCGGTGCAGGAACAGATCATCGCTAAGAAACTCAAGGTCCACGCGATCAACGCCGAGCAGGTCGCCCGCGATAACGGCATGGGAACGCGGATCAACACCATCATGCAGACCTGTTTCTTTGCCATTTCCGGGGTGCTGCCGCGCGATAAAGCCATTGAGAAGATCAAGTACTCGATTAAAAAGAGCTACATGCGCAAGGGCGAAGAAGTGGTGCGCAAGAACTTCGAAGCGGTCGACAATACCTTGACTAACTTGCGCGAAATTCCAGTGCCGGCCCAGGCTACCAGCACCCGTGAATTACCGCCAACGGTCCCCGCCAACGCGCCGGAATTCGTTCAGAAAGTAACGGCGATGATGATGGCCGGGCGCGGCGATGAACTGCCGGTCAGCGCGCTGCCGGTGGACGGCACCTATCCCAGCTCCACCACCCAGTGGGAAAAGCGCAATATTTCCACCTTCGTACCGATCTGGGAACCGGATGTCTGCATTCAGTGCGGCAATTGCAGCATGGTCTGCCCACATGGCGTGATCCGCTCCAAGTTCTACAACGAGGCCAACCTGAGCAGCGCGCCCAAGGCGTTCAAGGCCGCTCCCATCGACGCCCGAGGCTTCCCGGAAATTCGCTATACCTTGCAGGTCTATCTGGAAGACTGCACCGGTTGCGGACTGTGCGTGGAAGTCTGCCCGGCCAAGAGCAAGGAACAGACCGGACGCAAGGCCATTAACATGGCGCTCAAGGAGCCGGTGCTGGAGAACGAGCGCGCCAATGTGAGTTTCTTCGAGACCTTGCCGGAAGTGGACCGTGGCCGGGTGGATTTCTCGACGGTGCGCGGGGTGCAGTTCCTGCCGCCGCTGTTCGAGTTCTCCGGGGCCTGCGCCGGTTGCGGCGAGACGCCTTATGTCAAGATGCTCTCCCAACTGTTTGGCGACCGCTTGCTGGTGGCGAATGCGACCGGTTGTTCTTCAATCTACGGCGGCAATCTGCCGACGACGCCCTGGTCGATTAACAATGAAGGACGCGGCCCGGCCTGGTCCAACTCGCTGTTTGAAGACAACGCCGAATTTGGCCTGGGTTTCCGTCTGACTGCGGATAAACATCTGGAGTACGCACGGGAGCTATTGCAAGCGCTGGCCGGACAGATCGGTGCCGATCGCGTGGACGAATTGTTGAGCGCGGAGCAGGTGACCGAGATCGACATTCGCCGGCAGCGCGGACGGGTCGCGGATTTGAAGCAATGCTTGCGGGAGATCAACGATCCCCGCGCGGCGCAATTGCTGGCGATCGCCGATCAACTGGTGCGGCGCAGCGTGTGGATTGTCGGCGGCGATGGCTGGGCCTACGACATCGGCTCCTCCGGCGTCGATCACGTCCTGGCCAGCGGCCGCGATGTGAACGTTCTGGTCATGGACACCGAGGTGTATTCCAACACCGGCGGCCAGATGTCGAAATCCACCCCGATGGGCGCAGTCGCCAAGTTCGCTGCGGCGGGCAAACATATCGGTAAGAAAGACATCGCGTTGCAGGCCATTTCCTACGGTAATGTCTATGTCGCGCGCGTCGCCTTGGGCGCTAATCCCCAACAGGCGCTCCTGGCCTTCCGCGAGGCCGAGGCTTATCAAGGACCGTCGCTGATTCTGGCCTACAGTCATTGCATTGCTCACGGCATCAATATGCAACGCGGACTGGATCAACAGCATCTGGCGGTGGAAAGCGGTCACTGGCCTCTGTTCCGCTATAACCCGATGGTGCATGAATCCAACGAGAATCCCTTTGTTCTGGATTCCGGGCGTCCGAAGATTCCGCTCAAGAAATACGCCTATAACGAGGTGCGCTACAAGG